>DASRMJ010000221.1:0-2266 GCA_035647995.1 Thermoleophilia bacterium
ATGGCGGTGACCATCCTCAGCAACGAATCGCCGGGGCCCGCGCACACCACCGACGTCGCGTCGACGGCGGCCGTTTCGTCCACCGTGCCCGACGCTCCCCTCACTACGGTCTCCCTCACGAGCACCACGCTGACCCCCCTGCAGGCGGCGCAGGCCGAAGGAGGCTACCTCGTGGTGGAAGCCATCTCCGACCCCATCAAGATCTACGACAAGGTGCCCCCGGGCTCGGTGGTCTCGCATTCGCTGCCGCGCAATGGCTATCTGGACGTCCTCGCTACTTTCTGGGCGATCGACGAAGCGATCGACGACCAGGGCAACACGTGGTACCGGGTATACGTGCCGGTGCGGCCGAACGAGACGAAGGGATGGGTCAAAGCCTCCGATGTGTCCACGAAGGTCCTCACCCACGACGTGCGCATCGATCTCTCAGAGCACCGACTCGACCTGTACGATCGCGGCACGCTCGTCCGTAGTTACGACATCGGTGTGGGCAAAGGCGAGACACCCACACCTCTTGGCGAGTACTTCGTCGCCATCAAGATGAAGACACCGAACCCCGACGGCGTCTACGGCGTGCAGATCATGGGACTGAGCGGCTTCTCTGAGAAGCTCACCGACTGGCCGGGCGGAGGGCAGGTGGGCATTCACGGCACGAACGATCCGAGTACGGTAGGCACCGACGTGAGCCACGGCTGCATACGGCTACGCAACAAGGACATCCTGGAGCTTTCGAACGACGTCCATTTGGGCACCCCGGTCTTCGTGAAGGACTAACTTCGTGCTTCACGCCACCAGGGTCGCCTTTCGCACGCTCGGCTGCAAGCTCAACCAGTGCGAGACCGCGCAAATGGAGGAGTCCCTCGCGGCGCGAGGCCTGGAGTTGGTGCCGTGGTCGCACGCCGCCGACGTACGCGTGCTGAACACCTGCACCGTCACCGGCAAGACCGATCGCTCCTGCCGCAACGAGATCGGCCGCGCGAGGCGCTCCGACCCGGAGTCCAGGCTGGTGGTCACCGGCTGCTACGCACAGGTGGCCGCGGAGACCATCGCGGCCATCCCCGGTGTCGATCTGGTCCTGGGCAACGTGGATAAAGCCAAGCTCGCCGAGCACATCGACGACCTGCTGGAAAGCTCCCGAAAGCCCACGGCGCCCACGCTGGTCACGCCCTTCACCGCCGACACCGTCTTCGCCGGCGATTTTGTCACGCACTTCTCCGGCTACACGCGGGCCTTCCTCAAGGTCCAGAACGGGTGCGATTCTCGCTGCAGCTACTGCGTGATCCCCGTCGCCCGCGGCCCCTCGCGCAGCATGCGTATGGCCAGCGTGCTGGACCAGGTGCGCCTCCTCACAGAGCGGGGCTACGGAGAGGTGGTGCTCACCGGCATCCATCTTGGACAGTGGGGGCGCGATACGGATGAAGGCCCGCTTGCCCACCTGCTGCGGGCGCTGCTGCGTGAGACCTCGATCCCCCGATTGCGCCTCAGCTCCATCGAGCCTCTGGAAGTCGACGAACCCTTACTGTCCGCGGCGACTGAGGCCGGGAGCCGGTTCGCCGAGCACTTCCACATGCCTCTCCAATCGGGCTCGGCTACCGTGCTGAGTCGGATGCACAGGCCGTATTCCATCGAGCAGTACTCGGAGCGCGTCCTGGCCGTACGCGAGGCCTTCCCGGACGCCGCCATCGGTGCGGACGTCATCGTCGGATTCCCGGGCGAGTCCGAGGAGGAGTTCGCCGAGACCTTTGAACTGGTCACCCGGCTGCCGCTCACCTACCTTCACGTCTTCCCCTACAGCGATCGGCCCGGCACCGAGGCATCGCGGGCGCCGACGAAAGTCGCGCCCGAAATGATCTCGGAGCGAAGCGCGCGGCTGCGCGCGCTGGGACGTGCCAAGGACGCGGACTTTCAGGCAGGCTTCGCCGGGAGGCAGTTGCGCGCGCTCGTGCTCAGGCAATGGAGTGACGACGGCCGGCTCGTGTCCCTCACCGGCAACTACATCGAGGTGCTGGTGAATGGCGACGAGGATCTCGTCAATCAGTTCGCGCACGTGGTCCCCCGTCGGCGGGAGGAGGACGGTCGCTGGGAGGGCGAGCTGCTGACCGCCCGGCCCGGTGTCGATGCGGATACCGCAACGACTCTCTTCGAGCCGAGCGGCCATTCGAAGGCGCGGCGATGAGAGCCGTCCTCCAGCGGGTGAGCAGCGCCGCCGTGCACGTGGACGGCGTGGAGGTGGGCCGCATCGGCCACGGCCTCCTGATACTGGTGG
>DASRMJ010000222.1:0-5800 GCA_035647995.1 Thermoleophilia bacterium
AAGGTGCCCGGCTCCGCGAGGTAGCGTTCGCGCGGCGGTCCCGACGGTTCGTAGGCATTCTCCGCGATCCAGGAGAGCACATGCTCGTAGACCCGGGGCGAGTCGACCGCCGGTCCCTTGTACTCCACGACGGCGGCCGGCGTCGCCGGCACGTTCACGAGCGAGATGGCGTCGACCGAGTTGGGCGAGCCGAGAGCCGTCTCCGCAGGTGGGAGTGCTGTCGGCGGTCCGAGAGGGTGTTCGGACCGGTCTGACGCGGGGCGCTCGATCGGGAAGCAGATGCTGTAGCGGGTCTGCTCCGGCGGCACTTCTGAGGGGTCGTCGTAGAAGATGCCGAAGGCCGGCCCGCGCGGCTCGATCCCGACCTCAACGAGGCGGACCTTGAGTCTCGTCAAGGCACCCGAGAGCTTCCAGTACGGTCCGCGCGTCGTCAGCGCGATGGCGGTGAAGGTCGGGATCTCCCTGGTCGCGATCTGGCCGGTGCCCGGCGGTGCGTCCGTGCGGTCGCGCGCGTCCGGCGGAGCGTCCGTGCGGCTACCTGGTCCTCGCGGTGCGTCCACGGCGTCCACGCGCCCTACCCGGTCCCGGAGGATTCGCCCTTCGCGGCCTGAGGAGCGAACCCCTGGGGCAGTTCGAGATCGTGCGCGGCGAGAAGTCCGGAGTCCGAGAGGATCGCGCCGATGGGGCCGTCGGCCGCGACGCGACCCCCTGACAGGATCACGGCCCGTTCGCAGGTGTGATACGCATAGGGTAGGTCGTGGGTCACGATGATCTTCGTGACCGGGAGGGCGGCCAGTATCTCTCCCAGGTGTCTGCGCGAGCGCGGGTCGAGATTCGAACTCGGCTCGTCGAGCACCAGGATGTCCGGCCGCATGCTGAGGACGGTGGCCGTGGCCACCCGCTTCCTCTGGCCGAAGGAGAGGTGGTGTGCGGCCCGCTCTCCGAAACCGCCCATCCCGACGGACTCGAGGGCTTCGTGGGTCCGATGCGCGACCTCCTCGGGGCCCAGCCCCAAGTTCGACGGGCCGAAGGCGACGTCCTGGTTCACAGTGGTGAGGAACAGCTGGTCGTCGGGGTCCTGGAAGACCACGCCCACGCGGCGTCGCACCTCGCGGAGGGTGGAGTCCTCGATGGGGGTGCCGAACACCCGGATCACACCCTTGCCCCGGAGTATGCCGTTCAGGTGGAGCAGTAGCGTCGACTTCCCAGCTCCGTTCGGGCCGATCACGGCCACGGACTCGCCCTCCTCGATGGTCAGATCGATCCCGCAGAGGGCTCTGGTCCCATCGGGGTAGGCGTAGCGCAGACCGACGATCTAGATTGCGGGAGTTCGGGGGCTCACAGGGCCGCTCCGGTGCGGATCGCTCCCAGCGCCAACGTGAGACACACCACAAAGACGACCTCTGCCGAGTGGATGCCCGGCGGGGAGGCCGCGGGCATCGTGCCGTCGTAGCCCCTGCTGATCATGGCGACGTAGACGCGTTCCCCCCGGTGGTAGCTACGCAGGAAGAGCGCACTCACCATGTGTCCGATGACCTTGGCGTCCCAAAGCCAGCGACCCCGATAGTTGCGCGACTCCATCGCCCGGTGCATGCGGCGCGACTCCTCGGTGAACACGAAGCTGTAGCGGTACATGAACGAGACGATCAACGTGAAGATGCGTGGCACCCTGAGACCGTCGAGCCCCACGATCAACTCGCCGAAGCTGGTGGTCAAGCCAAGCACGATAGCCGAGAGCGCGCCCAAGGCGGCTTTGAGCAGGACGTTCGACAGGAGCATGAGGCCGGCCTCGGTGACTTCGACCCCGCCCAGCACGTGGAACGTGCGCCCCCCGCCGCCGTGAAAGAACGGCATGAACACGGCGACGACGGCCACCACCGGCAGGACCAGCGCCGCCCTTCGCACGACGAAGGCGAGCGGCAGTCGCGACAGGCCTACCAGGAAGAGTAGCAGGGCGTAGTAGAGTGCGAACGCCCACACCTCGGTGGCGGGAGTGGAGACCCCCACCACAGTCAGAGTGAGGAAGCCGACGATCTTCGCGCGGGGATCGAGTCGGTGGATCGGACTCGCTCCGATGCGCTGGTCGGTGAGGAAGTGGTGGGTCCCGGTCATGGCGCGCCGGTGTGGGAGTGGTGGGGCTCGCGATCCTCCGGCACCTCGGTCGAGTGCGTGTGACCTGCGTGTGAATGGCCGGCGTGGCGGTGGTCGGTGTGTTCGTGTCCCCCCAGGGGATGTAGAGCCCCGGCGGGTGGCGCCACCACGCGGGTTCGCCGCCCGCTCAGGCTGCGTCCCAGGAGAAGAACGATCGCGAACAGAGCGATGGTCCCGGCCGCGCCCGCCAGTGCGGTCGCGAGTCCTGAGTCAGAGATGCCCGGGAGACGATAGTCGGCCACCGGGGAGAGGTTCCATCCGCCCGTGCCTGCCTGCGCGAACCCCTGGGCTTCGGCTACGCTCTCCAACCCGTCGGGCGCCCGCGAGGCGAACGGCGAGACGACGACGGCAAGAGTCACAGCGATCGCCAACGCCACTGCGAGGAAGCCCCATGGGCGGCGGCGGGTCGTCGTGGCGTCACCCGTGGCGTCACCCGCTGGGCGGCCGGTGGCGTCGTCCGTCGGATCGGTCGCCTCGCGTACCGCCATGTCGTCGCCCGGGGTGCCGTGCGCGTGCGGCCTGGATCCCGGTATCCGGCCGGCGAGCGGGCCGCTCCGCACCAGGTCGGGGCGCGAGGCCAGGACCGTCGCCAGCACTGTGATCGTGATGACGGCCTCTCCGAGGCCGATGACCGCGTGGACCGAGGCCATAGCCGGGAGGGCGAGGTGAAGGGGCACCGTGCCGCTCACTGCCAACTCCACGGAGGTAAGCGCCGCCGAGATGACCACAGACGCCCATGCCGCCACGCCGACACTCGTCAGGTAGCCCGTCGCCGAATGCGGAAGGATGCGCCGCAACGCGCGGTGCACGAGGTAGCCCGCCAACACCGCCACGACCCCCATGTTGAGCACGTTGGCTCCCAAAGCCGTGATGCCGCCGTCTGCCATGCCGACGGCCTGCACGGCCACCACCACCGTCATCACGACGATGGCGGCCCACGGCCCCAGGACGACGGCGGCGAAGGCGGCCCCCACGAAGTGGCCGCTCGTCCCGGCCGCCACCGGGAAGTTCAGCATCTGCGCCGCGAAGATGAATGCGGCGGTCACGCCGAGCAGAGGGACAGTGCGTTCACCCATGAGTCGCCCCGCGCGCCGCATGGCGTAGGCGACGACCACGAGGGAACCGCCGGCCGTGGCCACCGCGGTGGGGGCGTCGATGAATCCGTCGGGAAGATGCATGGCGGTCAGTCCGCTCTCGGCGCGCTCTCGTCGGCGGCGCCCGACGCGGCACACCGGGAGCAGGCGCCGAAGATAGTCACCTCGGTGGCCACGAAGCCGCTGGATCCGCACAGTGACGCGGGCAGGCCGGCCAAGTCGCCGTCGTGGATGTGCTCGACGGTGCCGCACTCCCTGCACACCAGATGGTGATGTGCCTCTTCCTCCTCGATCTCGAAGGTCCGATGCTCGGGGCCGAGCAGCGTCTCCTTGACCAAATGCAGACTCACCAGGAGGTCGAGAGTGCGGTAGACCGTGGACATGTTCACGTTGGGGAAGGATTCCTGCACCCGCTCGCAGATCTGCTCCGCGCTCATGTGGCCCCCGTGGTGCCGCAGCACATCCCACACGAGGGCGCGCTGAGGGGTGAGGCGGTAACCCAACTCTCGGAGGGTGCGGGTTGCGTGGTGAGTCATTGCAATTGCAAGTCTATTGCAGATACGTCTCGGTGCCAAGTCTTCCGTCTTGGTGCGGAACCACACCGAGTCCGCCGTACCGCGGCCTGCTTGGCGAGCCCCATCCTTGTCTGGTAGTTTGGAGCACCGGCACCAGCGCCCAAGCCGGCGCCCGCATGGGCACCGGCACGGGCATCAGCACCTGCGCAGCGGCACTGCGCCGGACTGGATCGTTTCCACCGCCACTGACGAAGGAGGAATGATGAGCGAGACGCCCCCGAGACTCACCACGCTTTCGCACGGTTCCGGCTGAGCGTGCAAACTGGGCCCCAAGGACTTGGGGCGAATCATCTCTCAGTTGCCCACCTTCGACGATCCGGCCCTGCTCGTGGGTACGCAGACGGCAGACGATGCCGCCGTGTACCGCCTCAGTGATGATCTAGCGCTGGTGCAGACGGTTGACCTGTTCACCCCCGTGGTGGATGACCCGTACGACTTCGGCCGCATCGCCGCCGCCAATTCGCTCTCCGATATCTACGCGATGGGTGCGACGCCTCTGATCGCCCTCAACATCGTGGGCTTTCCGGCGGACATCCTGCCCATGGAGTACCTCGCACTCATGTTGCAGGGCGGGGCGGACGTGGCGCGCGAGGCCCGCATGACGATCGTCGGGGGGCATACCATCGACGATCGCGAGCCGAAGTACGGACTCGCTGTCACGGGGACAGTCCACCCGAACGCCTACGTCACGAATGCGACGGCTGAACCTGGGAACGTTCTCGTGCTGACCAAACCGCTGGGCACGGGCGTCGTGGCCACCGCCATCAAACGTGGCGTGGCCGATCCCGAGACGATCGCCGCTGCGACGCTGTCCATGACCACCCTGAACCGTGACGCTGCCGAGGCGGCGCTTACCGCCGGGGTCACGTCTATGACCGACGTCACAGGGTTCGGCCTACTGGGGCATCTGCTCGAGATGTGCGACGGCAGCGGGGTGGGAGCTGAGGTGTGGTTCGACGCGCTGCCATGGCTTCCCGGAGCCGTTGACCTCGCCGCAAACGGCGTCGTGCCGGGAGGCACCCGCAGGAACCTGGAGTTCGTCGACTCTCACGTCGAGTGGCGAGGCGCGTTCGACGAACACGAGAGACTTCTGGCCGCCGACGCACAGACCTCGGGAGGGATGCTGATAGCCGTGCCGCCGGAACGGGTGGAAGGGCTCGTGGCAGACCTGCGTTCGCGTGGCACTCTGGCGGCGGCGGTGGTCGGGAGGATACGAGAGGTCTCCGGGCCGTCCATCGTCGTCTGCCGGGCGCCGGGCGGCTGCGAGTGAGCTCGGCTCCCGCCTCGATACCCGGCGGTCGTGCGGCTGAGGCGACGGGCGCTGCAGTGGGGCGGGCGAAGTGGCTTGCGCTCGGGGTGGTCATGGTGGGCACGTTCATGGGTCCGCTGGACGGCAGCGTCGTCAACATCGCACTGCCCACCCTCACACGGCACTTCTCCGTGGGCATCACCACCGTGGAGTGGGTGGTGGTGGCCTACCTTCTCACCATCAGCACCCTTCTTCTGACGTTCGGTCGGTTGGGGGACATGATCGGCCTCAAGCCGCTCTACTTGACCGGCTTCGCCGTGTTCGTCGCGGGCTCTGCAGCCTGCGCCTTCTCCTGGAGCATATGGGCGCTGGTCGGCTTTCGCGTCGTGCAGGCGGTGGGCGCGGGCATGCTCTTTGCGGTCGGCCCGGCGATAGTCACTCAGGTGTTTCCTCCCTCGGAGCGGGGGAAGGCCTTGGGTCTCGTGGGCGTGTCGGTGTCAGCGGGGCTGGCTATCGGGCCCACTCTCGGCGGGCTGCTGATCGCGGCGGGCGGGTGGCGCCTCGTGTTCCTCATCAACCTGCCGATCGGCATCGCGGCCTTCTCCCTCGCCTGGAAGGTGCTTCACTTGGAGAAGCCGCGCACGCAGCGCTTCGATCCGTACGGTGCGGCGCTCTCGTTTCTGGCGCTGTTCCCGCTGCTGCTGGCACTGTCGAAGGGCGAAGCGTGGGGG
>DASRMJ010000223.1:0-3374 GCA_035647995.1 Thermoleophilia bacterium
CCAGGTAGCGATCCTTCTTGAGCACGCGGCCGAAGGTGGCGAACGTCTTGTTGAGCGAGTTGGTGGGGATGGCGCAAATCCCCCTGCGGAAGACGTAAGCTTCGACCAGGCGGACGGCCTTGACGAAGTCGTCCTTCACGAGCCGCCTTTCGGCGAAGTCTTGGTACAGCTCCAGGAGGAAGGGAAACGCCACGTCCACCTTCAGCTCGCGCAGGTCGCGGAAGGCGACCGCCAGCTCCATGTCGTGCTCCCCGTCGAGCGCCATCGAACAGTAGTAGCCCGCGTAGGCGTGGATGTCGGCGACCAGGGCGTTCACGCCGGCCGCAGCGACCTCGGTCGTGCGCGCGTGGGCCTTGAAGGCCTCGTAGACGGCCTTGACGTTGGGGATCTCGCCGGTCCTGAGCGTCAGATAGTGACGCATGAAGCCGTCGAAGTGGCTCCCGTAAGCCTCCTGGCCGAAGGCGACCTCCATCGGCCGCCAATGGTCCTCGTAGAGCCTCGTCTGGTGGGCGGGCTCCAGGCCCATCAAGATGAAGTTGCGGATAAGGTCGGCCTGGCTCAGCTCGCGGCCGGTCGAGTTCATGCTCTCGAAGATGAGCTGCGGGTTGTCCTGATCGCGGCTGAGTGCGATGTCGACGATCACCAGCTTTGCCAGCCCATTGCACAGTGGCGTGAGGTCGCCGCCGAGCGCCAGCACCTGCTCCTCGAAGAAACAGAAGTTCTCGGCGACACGCAGCGAGTGCTGGGCGGGTTTCGACTTCTGCTGCATCAGCGCCAACAGGCTCTGCTTGTCGGTCTGGGTGAGCAGCAGCTTGAAGCCGCGCTCGCCCTCCTCGAGCGGATTGAGCAGGTAGTAGTTGCGCAGCTTCTTGGCCGAGAAGCCGTCCACCGGCTCGGTGTCGCCCAGGCGCCGGGCCAGGGCTTCGAGGACGAGCATAACCGTGGTCAGGCGCTGCTGGCCGTCGATGACGAGCAGCGGCGACTGGCTCGACACCTGATACAGCCCCTTCTCGATGTAGACGATGGAACCGACGAAATGCGCCGCGATGTCGTCCCTACTGCCCGTGCGCAGAATGTCGTCCCAGAGTTGGCGGCACTCGCGCTCGGTCCAACTGTACGTGCGCTGGTAGATCGGGATGACGAACTGCGGCGACTTCTTGAGGAAGTCGAGGAGCTTCGCTTCGGTGGCTTTCACGACGCGTTCCCCCCGATGATCTCGCTCAACAACCCCTCCGTCTCCTTCTCCAGGGCCAAGATGTCCGCCCGAATCTCCTCCAAAGAGCGTAACGGCTGCGGCTTGTAGAAGTAGCGGGTGAAGCTGACCTCGTAGCCGGTCTTGACGCTGTCCGGGACGTACCAGGCGTCAGCGGCGTAAGGGAGCACCTCGCGGCGCAGGAAGGCCTCGATGCCGCCCTCTTCCAGGAGCGGCACTTGCTCGGTGTCGCGTAGGTCGGAGTCGGACTCGTACTCGACGACTGCCGGCTTGCCTCCGATCGTGGCCGAGAACAGGCCGCGGCGAGGGTCGGGTTCGACGCCCCGTTTGTGGATCTTCTTGACGACAGGCGGCGCGTCGTCGGCGCGCTCGGCGGTCTCCTTCAGTGCCTTGATCTCCTTGGCGGCGTAGACGCGGTAGGGATCGATGCCTCGGAGCCGCAAGGGTCGCTCCACTGTCACCTTCCAGTAGCCGAAGGCGGCGTTGGGGAAGATCTTGCTCTGCTCGGTCTCCTTGAAGGCGAGGAAGGTGTCGCAGATGCGTTGGATGTCCTCATCCGAGAGCTCGCAGTTCTTCTTGCCGAGATTCTTGCGCAGCGGCTTGAACCACTGCGTCGCGTCGATGAGTTGCACCCGGCCCCGCCTGTGCTCCGGCTTGCGGTTGCTGAGAACCCAGATGTAGGTGGCGATCCCCGTGTTGTAGAACATGTTGAGCGGCAGGGCGACGATGGCCTCGAGCCAGTCGTTCTCGATGATCCAGCGGCGGATGTTGCTCTCCCCTTGGCCGGCGTCTCCGGTGAAGAGAGAGGAGCCGTTGTGTACCTCGGCGATGCGGCTGCCGAGTTTCGTGCCCTGCTTCATCTTGCTCAGCATGTTGGCCAGGAAGAGCATCTGGCCGTCGCTGGAGCGGGTGACGAGCGAGTACTCCGGGTTGCCTGCGTGCTCGATGAGGAAGCGCGGGTCTTTGAGGCCGCCCTTGCCCCCCATGCGTTCCAGGTCGCTCTTCCAGCTCTTACCGTAGGGCGGATTGGAGAGCATGAAGTCGAACTCGCGGGAGGGGAAGGCGTCGTTGGCGAGGGTGGAGTACTCCGGTCCGCCGACGATGTTGTCCGCGGCCTCACCGTCCCCTTTCAGCAGGAGGTCGGCCTTGGCGATGGCATAGGTCTCGGAGTTGATCTCCTGGCCGTAGAGGTGGGTGGCCACCTCCTTGCCGTGCGCGGCGGCGAGCTCCCCCAGGGTCTCCTCGGCCACGGTCAGCATGCCCCCGGTGCCACACGCCCCGTCGTAGAGGAGGTAAGTGCCGGACTCGATCTCCTCGGCGATAGGCAGGAAGATCAGCTTGGCCATGAGCTTCACGGCGTCCCGGGGCGTCCAGTGCTCTCCCGCCTCCTCGTTGTTCTCCTCGTTGAAGCGGCGCACCAACTCCTCGAAGATGGTGCCCATGGCGTGGTTGTCGAGTCCGGGGTGCTTGACGGAGCCGTCCCCCTTGAGAACGGGGTTCGGACCTAGGTTGATGTCGGGCGAGAGGAGCTTCTCGATGAGGGTGCCGAGGGCGTCGGCCTTGGAGAGTCGCGGGATCTGATTGCGGAACTCGAAGTTCTCTAGGATGTCTTGGACGTTCGGGGAGAAGCCGTCGAGGTAGGCCTCGAAATCGGCTTTGAGTTGGCTCTGACTGGCCCGAGCCCGGAGACCGCGCAGCGTGAACTTGGAGGTGTTGTAGAAGGCCTGACCGGCGGCGGTGCGGAGGGCCGGGTCCTGGTGGACCACCCCGGCCTCGTCGAGAGCGTCTTTCATGCGGAGCACGTTGCCCTTGGTGGGTTCCAGCACGGCGTCCAGGCGGCGGAGCACCGTCATGGGCAGGATGACATCGCGATACTTGCCACGAACGTAGAGGTCGCGGAGCACGTCGTCCGCGATTCCCCAGATGAAGTTCGCGATCCAGCCGACGTCACCGTTGGTCATGCGTACTTCCTCCCTGGGCGTGACGGTCGTGTCTGCCCGCGTGGGCACGTTGCGGGTTCGGCATCGGGTTCAGCGACGAAGAGCAGCGTACCCTCGACGCAGGGGTCACCGATTGCTCGAAAGCAACGTCAATCGTACAGCCCGGAACGGATAGACGGAAGTGATACGGGGACGGCGGGACCCAGCGGACAGTGTGCTAC
>DASRMJ010000224.1:0-4828 GCA_035647995.1 Thermoleophilia bacterium
GGATTCTAGAGGCGTACAAACAGGACGGAGTGGAATACCATGCCCTGCGCACCCGCCGGTCGGGAGCTCGCCAGTTCGTGTCGCTCCATGTGATGGTCCCCGGCGCTTGGACTGTCGCACGGGGGCACCAACTGGTTGAACGCCTCGAGTCTGACCTGTGCCGAGAATTGCAGGATGCGGCGGTCCTGACTCACTTGGAACCCATCGATGATCCGGCGTCCTGGGATGACGATGCCGTGGACCGCTCGGCATGAGGCATCAAAGAGAGTTCCTTGGAGAGGCATTGGGCACGTTCGTCCTCGCGCTGTTGCGTGGGGGATCTGAGTGACCCTCGCGACGGTGTTCGGCGGACGGATGCAACGCCGCACATTGCCGGCGTCGTCGCGAGTGAGGCGCGGCCTATTGGACGTCGCCTCCACTCGGCTTGTTCGGCTCAGTCCGATTTTTTCTCTTCCGACTGGCGGGATGGAAGAAATTGGCACGCCGCAGAAGCTACGAGTCCGACCACAAGCCCGACGACGCCACACCCGCGGCGCCCGTGCCTGGTGAGGAAACTGCAGCCGCGAGTCCGCCGGACACACCACCTATATCCTTTCTGTGGGGTCTGACAACCAATATCCAGTCCGCATGACTCCACCGACACATCACCCGGCTGTCTGCCCTATCAGTGAAGCGGCGGCGGGATACGGACCCGCAAACGCCCGCCAGCACGGCAAGAGTCCCGATGAGGCGAGACCGCGTCTCCTGGATGCCCAGACGGATAGGCAGCCCTACCAGCCGTCAAGCGGGCTGCTGACGCCCATGCTGCCCCCCACTATCGATCGCGAAGGTCGCGTCGCCAGCCGGTCATGACCTCCGACCTCCACCCTGAGAGGAGGGGATCCCCCTCGACTGTCCGGTTGGCGGTCAAGACGAAGCCTCGATCTGTTGAGGCTGACCCCTGGGGACGTCAAGAGAGCCGCCCTGTCTGGTCCGTCCAGTCCGTCTCCGTCCGTCTAGTGGTGACGTGTTTGGCCCCAAACCGCCACCAAGATCCTCGCCACCGCCCCCAAGAATGCAAGAGCCCGGCTATGGCGACCGGGCTCCTCCTCATGATTTACCTGCAAAATAGGCTAGAAGGCGGAGAGGGGGGGATTCGAACCCCCGGTACCTCTTGCGAGGCACAACGGTTTTCGAGACCGCCGCATTCAACCGCTCTGCCACCTCTCCGTGGCCGCCCGCCACCGGAAGGACGTCGATCTCGACGCCGTCCGGCGGGCGAGCACCGATGATACCCGATGCGTCGCCCGGCATCCACGTGTGCGCCGTCAGGGTGTTCGCGCGGTCCGTACGCCATGATTGCGCACGTGGGTCTCCGACCCGTATCACTCCTGTCAGCCGTCGCGGCCCAACAGGCCCACCGGAGGCGGTCCGTCAGGGACCTGCGCCGCGAGCCGTGCGTCGGCGGTCCACAGCTCTGCACCGAACTGCTCTGCCACGGCAAGGTAGTGGGCGTCGTACGTCGCGGGGAGGGACAGATCGGCGGCGAGGCGGAGCGCGCGCGCGTGCAGTTCCCGGCCCGAGTGGAGGCGCGTCGGCAGTGAGAGAGCTGCGTCCAGGACCAGATCTGCCGAAGATAAGCTGAGGAAACCCGCCCGCCGGTAGCGATGAAGAGCGTTCGCTATCTCGTAGCCCAACAGGGCGGGGCTGTGGATGCTCGATCCCCGCGCGAGCCACGAGTCCCACAGGCGCCACGCGGTCTCCTCGTCGGGACCCATGAACAGGCGAAGGATGAAGCTTGCGTCAACGCAGACGGGTGGGCTGTCCATCAGCGAGGATGGGTGGGCTGTTCATCGCGCTGTGAGCGCCCTTCATCGATGACGTCCTCGGGGCGGGGGACAGTCCGACCGGCGAGGTCCGACCGCACCCGCTCGCGGGCGACGACGACTCGGTCCCTCCAACCTTCGGATGCGCGGTGGGAAAGCAGCCGTTCGTACTCGGCCACCGACAACACCACCACCTGCGGACTACCGCCGCGCTCGACTAGGATGGTCTCCTTGTCTTCGACCACCCGGCGCAGCAGGTCGCCGAAGTGCACCCGGGCCTCCGTCGCTGTGATCACGCGTTGCATCTCGACACTCCTAGGTGGCGCGTTGGTCGATCAAACCATCGATTGATCATAACACCTTGCGATCCCCGGGACTTGCCGTTCCTTTCGGTGGCTGCCTGCTCCACGCGGGCTCAGCCTCTGTGGCGATCCTTGATCTCGTAGAGGCGCCGGTCGGCGATGGCGCGCAACTCCGCCGGGTTCAGCGTGTCACGGGGGTAGCCGGCGATGCCCGAAGAGATGGAGACCCCCAAGACGTGGAATTCCCCGTCCACCGACTGCTCGATGCGTCGCGCGAGGGCTTCGGCCTCGTGGTAGGTGGTGTGGGGAGCAAGCACGGCGAACTCGTCGCCCCCGATGCGGCAGAGAAGGTCACTGTTGCGCACGGTACGCAAGAGCGTGGCGGCAACCTCGCGAAGGACCTCGTCTCCCCGCAGGTGGCCGTAGCGGTCGTTCACCAGCTTGAAGTTGTTGAGGTCGAGGGCGATGAGGGCGAGCGTCGTGTCGTAGCGCTGAGCGCGGTAGCCCTCCTGAGTCATCATCTCGTCGTAGAAGCGGAAGTTGTGTACCCCGGTGAGTGGGTCGATCACCTTGTCGGCGATGTTCTCGGTCATCTCCATGACGCCGATGTAGTCGCCCGTGTCGTCGGTCAGGGGAACCGACGTTACCTGCACCACCAGCCCCTCGCGCACGCGGCGCACGTTGGCGGCGGGCTTCCCTGTCGAGAGGGCGCGCAGGGCGGGGCACGCATCGCAGGCCCGTTCCAGGCCGCTGCGGGCGGCGTCGTTGGCGTACATGCCGAACAGGTCGTAGCAGTGCTTTCCCAACGTCTCCTCGTCGGGAAGCTTCAGCAGTTCCTCGCGGGCGTAGCGGTTCACCAGGACGTAGCGCAGGTCGGTGGTGAGCACGGTGATGCCCATGGGCGAACTCTCCAGGATGAGATCCAGGAGCGCGTTGTGATCGACGGTGCGGGAGGTGATCTCCATCGTGACTATTCCGTCGAGGGGACGCCGGGCACCGGGTCGTCCTCGTCGCGCAGGATCGCCTCGATTGTTCCGGCGAGCGCCTCCTTCGTGAAGGGCTTGGAGATGAACGACCACCACCGCGCATCGACGTCGAGGCTGCTCGCGATCTCTGCGTCCGTGTACCCTGACATGAAGATCACCTTGAGGTCGGGGAGTGTCTTGCGGAGGCGCTTCGCCAGCGCGACGCCGTTCATCCCCGGCATGACGACGTCGGTGATCACGAGTTCGGGCTTCAGTTCCGCGCCTTCCACCAGCTCCACGGCCTCGTTTCCGTTCGCGGCGACCGCCACCGTGTATCCCAATCGAAGGAGGATGGCCTGGACGAGTCTGCGCAGCGGGTCTTCATCTTCCACCACCAGCACCAATTCTCCGCGCCCGACGCGCGGCCTACGCTCGACCGGCGCTTCAGCGGGTCGGATCGCGATCGTCGCCTCGGCCATCGGAAGATGGATGGTGAACGTCGTCCCGCGACCGACCTCCGAGTGCACCCATATGGTGCCGCCCGATTGCTCGACGGTGCCGTAAACTGAGGAGAGGCCCAACCCGGTGCCTCTGCCCGACTCCTTGGTGGTGAAATAGGGCTCGAAGACCCGAGCTTCGGTCGCGGAGTCCATGCCGCATCCGGTGTCGGCGATGTCGAGTACGGCGTAGTATCCGGGTTCGATCCCCAGATTCGCCAACGCGGACGAGGCGTCGAACTCCACGATCTTGACCTCGATGGTCAGCGTGCCGCCACCGCGCATGGCGTCGCGGGCGTTGACAGCGAGGTTCATCAGAACCTGCTCCCACCTTCCGGCGTCGAGGCGCACGGGAACCGGCGTGGCGGCGGGCACGAACTCCAGCGTCACGTCTTCTCCGATGACCCTGCGGAGCAGCCTCACGGAGCCTTCCACCACCGCGTTCAGATCCACCACTTCCGGGCGCAGGGTCTGCGTTCGACTGAAGGCCAGCAGCTGTCTGGTCATTGTCGCCGAACGCTCGCCGGCCGCGACCATCTCCACCACGTAGTCTCGGAGCGGATCACCGTCGGGGAGTCCCTCGAGCAGTGTCTCTCCGTACCCGAGGATGACGCCCAGCATGTTGTTGAAGTCGTGAGCCACGCCGCCGGCGAGGCGGCCGATGGCCTCCATCTTCTGGGCCTGCTGGAGCTGATCTTGGAGTTGCCGACTCGCTCTCTCCTGCTCCGCCAACTGCAGCCGAGCATGGAAGATAGGTGCCAGGTATTCGGCGACGCTCTCGACGAATCGCACGTCCTTCTCTGCGAACTCGGCGTCTCGGTCGCCGATCAAGATGTTCCCCAGCAGCTGTTCCCCCGAGATGATCGGCATGTCCAGCGCCCGCCGCACGCGCGATCCCCCCGGTGTCTCGACGACCCCAGTCTCTACGACCGTCCTTCGCTCCCTCATAGCCCGGCCCCAGACGCCGCTCCACTCGCGACCTGCCAGGACGAGGTCTCCTCGGGGCGTGCCCGACTCCAGCGGAGGATCCGCCGCCACGCCGGGGCATACCCAGCTGCCGCCCCCGTCGACGTATCCCAGGATCCCGTATCGGCTCTGCACGGCCTCCAGGATGACATCCCTGACCCGCACGAAGACGACGCCGTCTCCTTGACCTCCGGCGGTAAGGAAGACCTGGGCGATGCGGTTCCTGACGGCCGACCGGCGCTCCGATTCTCTCAAGGCGTCCTCGGAATCCCGCTGCTCGGTGATGTACTGTA
>DASRMJ010000225.1:0-2227 GCA_035647995.1 Thermoleophilia bacterium
GGTGTGCGGCGTAGGTGGGATGATGGGCGTGACCATCAGTGGACAATACACCACAGAACGAGGCGGTTGACCACATGACCACGCTATTGATCGATGCCGACGCGTGCCCCGTGACGCGCCCCGCGATCTCCATAGCCCGGGGCCGGGGCATCCCCGTCGTGCTGGTGAGCAACGGCTCCCAGAACCTCGGCAGGTATGCCGACCGCCGAGGCGTGGAGGTGCTCCAAGTCACCTCGGGCCCCGACGCCGCCGACTTCGCGATCGTCGGCCGTCTCCGCTCCGACGACGTGGTGGTGACTCAAGACATCGGTCTCGCGGCCATGGTGCTGGGCAAGGGCGCCCGCGCGCTCAGTCCTCGCGGCAGACTCTACCGGCCCGAGACCATCGACGCCGAGATGGCAGTGCGATACGCGGAGCAGAAGCACCGCCGCGCGGGCGGGCGCACCCGCGGTCCGGATCCCTTCGTGGAGGAAGACAGGGAGCGGTTCGGCGAGATGTTGGCCCGCCTGCTGGACGAAGCGCAGGCGGGCGGCGAGAGCTAGTTCGAAAGCCGGGCCGGCGAGCGGGGGCGCCGCATGGAGTGAGCCGGTCGACCAGCGCACGGTGCCCGCGACCACCAGGCCTCCGGCCAGCAGCACGAACACGTAGGTGGGCAGGGCGAAGGCGGCCCCGGATTCTTGGAGTCCCCGCAGATTGACCAGAGCCACCAGAGCGATGAGTGCGACGGCCAATCTTCTTGGACAGGCGTTCCTCCTTCTCCTGGGCCGTCGCCAACGGCCTTCCGAGTAGACTCCGCTTGAGGAACACGAACGAAGACGTCATCTACCGCTCCCGCTGCCTTTCCGTCGACTCGATGCTCACAGCCAGCGACGACGCCATGCGTAGCCGACCATCGCCGCGCTGAGCACCACCATCCCCGCCAGCGTCAACCCGTACCACGCCGTACTGCCCACCGGCAGGTCGACGAAGTTCATGCCGAAGAACCCTGTGATGAAGGTGAGGGGCATGAACACGGTGGCGACGACCGTCAGCCTCTTCATCACCTCGTTCAAGCGGTTCGAGACCGTCGAGAGGTAGAGATCGAGGGCCGAGGAGAGGATATCGCGGTGCGTGTCGAGCTGCTCGAGCACAAGCAGGACGTCGTCATGCACGTCTCGGAAAAAGACCTCCACGCCCGGCTCCACGAAGCCCAAGCCGTGCGTCGACAGGCGCTGCATGACGTCACGAGTAGGCGCGACGCGACGCCTCGACTCCGCCAGGTCGCGCTTGAGACGAAAGAGCTCCTGCCGCGTGGTGTCCCCCGTGTCGACCAGGACGAGGTCCTCGAGCGAGTCCACCCGGTCGTCGAGCGTATCGAGCAGAGGGTATAGGGTCCCCACCGCCCACTCCGCCAGGTAGTACAGGACGAAGCTCGGCCCCCTGCCCCGCTCCATGACCTGCCGCGACACGCGAGCGCTCACCGTGGCCAGTTCGTCCTGATCGAGCCCGCCCAAGGAGATGATCCAGCGTGAGCCGAGGAACACGCGGATGTCCTCTATCTGGATGGTGTGACGGTCGACGGAGGCGTCGGGGGACGCACCTGTAGCTGCGGCGGCTGGGGGGCCGGCTGAGGCGGCGGGTCGGGCTGAGGCGGCCGAGGCGCTCTCGAGAGCCTCGCCGTCGCGCGCCCGCAGCAGAGAGACGTACAAGTGGTCGGGATACTCCTCAACCCGCGGCCGCTCGGGGCCGTCGCGCAGACTCTTCACCGCCAACTCGTGCAGGCCCGCCGCCTCGAGCGCAGCCACGAGATCGTCGGAGACTGCGGCGTGCAACCACGTTACGGGCGCCTGGGGCGTGCGCAGCCGCCCCAAGATGTCGGGAAGATCACGCGAAGACAACCATCTCGAACCCGAAGGGTCGACCAATAGGAGACCCGACTCTGGCTCCACCGATATCGGACTTCTCGACACCGAGCCCCCCGTTTCGTGAGGACTTCCAGGAACCGACATACCCTTACCCCTCCCGTGAGGCCGCTGGTCACCACGGAGAGGATACGCGCCCATTGGCGCTTGCGCTATGCCGGCCGCGCGATGGACTCGGTCACGGAAAAGCACCCCGGGCGCTGCGCAGGCACGCCCACGGGCTGCGGACGCACGCCCACGTGAAGCCCCTCACCACACCCGCACGCACGCCTGCGGGAAGACAATAGAAAAAGGGGCGGGTGGGCTCGCGCCCACCCGCCCCGCAG
>DASRMJ010000226.1:0-9314 GCA_035647995.1 Thermoleophilia bacterium
CTCACGGTCATGCGCAGCGCGTACTCCTCGACGCGGGACCCGCCGAACACCAGGTGCGTGTGAGCGTCCACGAAGCCGGGGACCACCACGCGGCCGCGGGCATCGACCACCCCCGCGCCCGAGCAATCGACCGCCGCCTCCACCTCAGCCCGGCTCCCCACGGCCGCGATGGTCTCACCGGTGATCGCGATCCAAGCGTCGGCGACGACGCCCACGTCGTACGGCTCTCCGACGCAGGTGACCACCTGGGCGGCGTCGCGGATGACCAGGTCGGCCTTCGAGTGCGTCACTGCCCCGTGGTCTCCAGGTCCTTGGGCCCGAAGGTGGCTTTGGGCGTCCACCACAAGGGCACCTTGATGCTCTCGTCGGTGAGCGCGCCCTTGCCGTTGGCCACGTCCTTGGCGGCCGCATATCCGGCCTGGGCGTGCCGCACGATCCCGATGCCGGAGTCGACGGTCAGACAGACCGAGAGCCGGAAGTCGGCCTCGTCGGTGCCGTCGGCGATCATCGTGACACCGGTGTGCACGGCCTCGCCCATCGAGTAGTTGGCCTGCTGAGCGATGAGGTCGCACATGCCCACGGCGTTGAGCAGGCCGTTCAGCATGGGCCAGTCGGAGATGAGGTCACCTCCGTCGAGCATGTTCTCCGATTCGAAAGTCGGGTTGACGATGGAGCCCGAGTCCAGGTTGTCCCGGGAGAAGGCCACCGGGCCCTTGACCTCGCCCTTCTTGATCAACTCGTTCACGGCCAGACCGAAGCGCTTGCGCTGGCCGAAGCCGAGATAGCAGATGCGCGCCGGGAGAGCTTCGATCGGGATGTGCTCGCGGGCCAGACTGATCCAGCGGGTCACGAGCAGATCGTCCGCGAACAGCTCCATGCAGAGGTCGTCGAGTCGGGCGAGATCGGATGCCTCACCGGAGACGCAGGTCCAGCGGAAGGGGCCGCGCCCCTCGCAGAAGAGCGGCCGGATGTACTCGGCCACGAACCCGGGGATGGTCATTGCTTCGTCGGCGGGCATGCCGGCGTCGCGGCACTCTTTGCGGATGCTCGTGCCGTACTCGAAGGTCGGCACCCCCAACGCGAAGAACCGGTTCATCGCCCGGAGTTGGCGAATCATGGTCTCGCGGGCCAGTTCGAGGTAGCGGGCGCGGTCCGCGGTCCGAAGCGCGGACGCCTCGTCGGGCGAGTATCCCGAAGGGATGTAGGAGATGGGGTCGTGACAGGGGCACATCTCCGTGACCATGTCGGGACGGAAGTCCATGGTCAAAGCTTCCTCGAACAGGTCGGCGGCGTTGCCGACCACGGCGATGCCGAGCGCTTCGCCGGCGGCCGCGGACTTCTGCGCGAGACTTACGGCTTCGGCGAGCGAACCCACCTTGACGTCGGTGAACTTCTTCTCGATGCGCCGGTCGATCACCCGCTCGTCGGCGTCGACGACGATGCCCACGCCACCGTGCATGGTCATGGCTCGAGTCTGGTTGCCGCCCATGCCGCCCGCGCCGGCGGTGAGGAGGATGCGGCCCACCAGGGAGTCGTCATAGTGCTTGCGGGCGATGGCGGAGAGCGTCTCGAAGGTGCCCTGGATCACGCCCTGCGTGCCGATGTACTCCCACGGTCCGGCGGTGTACTGGGCGAACATGGTGAGGTTCTTGTCCTGGAGATCGTAGAAGGTGGGCCAGTCGGCCTTCATGATGTTGGTGTTGGCCATGACGACCCGGGGCGCCAGTTTGTGGGTCTGGAACACGGCCACTGGCATGCCCGACTGCATCACCAGGGTCTCGTCGTCTTCGAGGTTCAGGAGCGCATCGACGGTGGCGTGGTACGACTCCCAGTTGCGCGCGCACTTCCCGATGCCGCCGTAGATCACCAACTCCTCGGGCTTCTCGGCGTTCTCCATGTTGTTCTCAAGCATTCTAAGAATGGTCTCTTGTTTCCACCCTTTGCAGCGCAACTTCGGTCCGCGTTGCGCACGCACCGAGTAGAGTATCTCCGGCCTACCCATCGACTGTCCGCCTCCCACTTGAAGTGTCTTCGTCGTCTACTAGGGCCTCTGGGAGCCAGGCCGCGCGTGGCCGTCATCAGACTCGCTCCAACCGTGCCCCGAGTCGGCAGGCTGCGCGGCGGCGTCTAGAAGGCGACCCTCGCGGATCAGTGCGGCCACCGCCTCGATGTCCAGGTCCATCTCGCGATCGGCTTCAAGTCTGTCGACCTTCTCTCGTATGAGAGCGCAGACCCGTTGAGCGGGCGCAGCAGGCTTCCTCGCTCGGAACTCGACACCCTGGCACGCGCACATCAACTCGATCGCTAGGACGTGTTCCACGTTCTCCAGCACCTCACGGGCCTGCCGCGCGCTGATCGTGCCCATGCTGACGTGGTCTTCCTGGTTGGCGGAGGTCGGGATGGAGTCGACGCACGCGGGGTGCGCAAGCACCTTGTTCTCGCTCACAAGGGCCGCGGCCGTGTACTGGGCCACCATGAATCCGTCGTTGATGCCGCCTTCCTCGATGAGGAATGCCGGGAGTCCGCCGCTCAGGGCCGGATTCATCATCCTCTCGGTCCTGCGTTCTGAGATATTCGCCAACTCCGCCAGCGCGATCGTGAGGAAGTCCATGGCCAGCGCGACCGGCTGCCCGTGGAAGTTGCCGCCCGAGATGACCTCATGCTCATCCGCGAACACCAACGGGTTGTCGGTGACCGAATTGATCTCGGTCTCGATGACGCTCTTCACGTAGGCGATGGCGTCGCGAGAAGCGCCGTGGACTTGGGGCATGCAACGCAGAGCGTAGGCGTCCTGGAGGCGGCCGTGGGTGGCTCCGGCCAGGATGTCGCTGCCGTCGAGCAGACGGCGCAGATTGCGGGCCGTGGTCGACTGGCCTACGTGCGGGCGGCTCTTGTGGATGCGCTCGTCGAAAGCGAAAGGCACGGCCTCCAACGCCTCCGCGGACAACGCGCCCGCGATGTCCGCCGTGTCGGCGAGCCTCTCGGCGTCGTAGACGGCGAGCGCGCCAACTGCCGTCATCGCTTGGGTGCCGTTGGAGAGAGACAGGCCCTCCTTCGCCTTGAGCCGAAGAGGCTCCATGCCGGCGCGTTGAAGGGCCACCGCTCCCGGGAGCACCTCCCCCTCATACACGGCCTTGCCGCCACCCAGAAGCACCACCGCCAGGTGCGAGAGGGGCGCAAGATCACCGCTTGAACCAACCGACCCCTTCTGGGGCACCACGGGATGGACCCGCTTGTTCAACATCTCGACGAGCCCGTCGACCACCAACGGCCTCACGCCCGAATTGCCCACCGCCAACGAATTTGCCCGCAGCAGGAGCATGGCCCGCACCACTTCGGTGTCGAACGGCCGGCCCACCCCTACGCAGCAGCTGACGATCAGATTCTTGGAGAGGAGGTCGAGCTGATCCTCGGGGATGACCACGTCGCTGAACTTGCCGAAGCCCGTGTTGACCCCGTACACCACGGCGCCACCGCTCAGCACCTCTTCGATCACCTCGCGGGCCCGCTCCATCCGCTCCCGCGCCGAAGGGGTGACCTCCACCCGCTCTCCGTGCCGAGCGACTCGCACCGCGTCTTCGATCGTGAGGCTGCCGCCGTCGATATGCACGGTCATCCCGTTCTCCTCCTCGCAACAAGCTCTCCACCAAGGCGGTCACGCCAAGCCCGTGGGCGGCGTGGCGGCCTGATGCCCAGTGGGCGACGCGGCCGCCGGCCGCCCATTCGCCGACCCAGCGGCCGAATGCAAAGTCACCGCCGCGGCCGCCGAACACTCACTCGCCGACTCCGACCCGGCCGACATGCGACCGGCGCCGGACTTCCCGCGGCGCCGGCCAACATCGATCGGGCGAATCATATCCGATATGCGCATGGCGGAGCTCGAACGCCGGCTTCGCGGGTCGCGGGTCGCAGGTCGCAGGTCGCAGGTCGCCGCTGAACGATAGCTGAGGGTTGACAGGCTGCTGAAGAGTGACGCTTCGCCTTCAGAGCGCTTGCGCTGAGTGCGAGACAAGGACGCAGGAAGCGCTCGTAGGGCGCGCTACGTGCGCGACCGAGGACGCCGTATCGCGCCGCCCAGTGCGTTCTGGGGGCCAAGGCTTCGCTTTTCAGCAGCCTCCTGGCCCCGCGCGTCCGTGCCGGGCGTCGCGGCCACCTTCACGATCTCCACCACCCCGCTGCCACCGTCCACGCGCACTCGGTCGCCTGTCGCGATGAGCCGGCAGGGGTCCTGGTTGGAGGCGAAGTCCACCACGGTGGCCACCTGCATGACGGCGGCCGCCACCCCCACGCTGGAATCGATGCGGGTGACTACCATGCCGAGCGGGCCGGCACCGGCCACGTTGGCGGCGCCGAAGTAGCACGACCACCCATTCGACCCCCTGCTGCCGGGCAGCACCAGGATCCTGCCCTTGATGGACACTCCCCGGTTCACGTGCCCGTGTTCCTTGATGACTCCGGTGGCTGGGTCGATACCACCCCAACCTTGGATGCTCGTCGGGCAGACCAGAGCCTCCCCTTCCACGACTCCGGCCACCACTCCGCAGCCCCTCAGCGTGATCGCGGCCATCGATGTTCCTCCTCCCACCTGCCGGCAACGGCCGCGTCGATGCACCGCTGCAGATCACCGAGATACACCGCCCGCGCCGTCTCCGACTTGACGGCAACCGCCTGCTTCACGCTGTCGAACACGCACCCGCTGTACTTGTCGAGGAAGGTCGGCCCGATGGTGCAGGGGCAACTGCCGGTGTAGATGTGGCCTCCGGCCTCCTCGATGATGCGCGTGTACCCGTTCAGGTCGGCCATGGCCTTGATCGGATAAGCGGTCCAGACCATGAAGTGCACCCCGGGGTGCACCCGCCGGCCTTCCAGGTATACGGCGACCCGCTTGATCTGGTCGATATCGTAGTGAGGGCAGCCGAGGCTCACGAGGTCGATCTCCCCCGCGCCCGGGTCACAGGCAGCTTGGTAGGACTCCACCATGGCGCGCTCGTCTATCATCAAAGTGCCGGCCGGCTCCCTCCCACGGAACGCGTCCTCCACCGTGCGGGCTTCCGGCGTGTGGCCCACCACGTGACTCATCTCGCAGTTGCTGGACACGGCCAGGCTGGTGAAGAGCTGCCGAAGTTTCTGGAAGGTGACGGAGCCGAACCGACCGGAGATGACGGGCACGGCGCCCGAGGGGAGGCGCATCCCGATAGCCCGGCCCAGGAGGTCGAACTCGAGGATCCCGTCGATCTCGGCCTGCACCTCCACGAGATGCGTGCCCGCCCGGTTCTCCTCCACGTGGTTCCCCCACTTGGGAGTCCTGCCGCAGATCGCCGACCAGAAGGCCGCTTCGATCCCGTCGGAGTTCCCCATGGCTCCCCAGAGCGAGTTCCCCATCAGCGTGACCGAGGATTCGGTCGTGACAAAGTGCTCCCCACGCACCGGCAGCCAACCCGTCAGGTAGGGAGCGCACGAGCCGATGATGATGACGCCGGCCTTGCGGGCCTGCTCGAGGTAGAGTGCGTTCTTCGCGAAGAACTCGGGACTCTGTCCAAAGGGCTCGTGTTCGTCCTGGTCACAGGGAGAGACGCACGACTGGATGTAGCTGTTGCCGTAGGTACGGTCGAACGGTATCGACTCTTCGACGGCCAGATTCATGCGAGAGAACACTTCGTCGATGTCCTCCGACCTACACACGTCGAGGTAGTTGTGGGCGCCGCAGAACACCGTAGCCTTGGTGACCTCGCACAGCTCCGCGGCGCCGAGGATCTTCGCGTAGCGCACGATGTTCTGAAGGGAGACCTGCTTGAGTCTGCCCTCCTTGCCCGCGAGGACACCCTCTTCATACTCGGTCAGTCGCAACACGTGCGCCTCCCTGGCCCAAGTCCGGAGCTGATCGCGGGGGACCGGGGTATCATCCGGCCGGAGCGAGCTCCTCCAGCCCCAGCTCTCGAAGCCGGGCCACGGAAGGCACTCCCTGCTCGGTCCAGCCCATGACGCCGTAGAACTCGCCGAGCATCGCGGCCAAGTCGATGGTGTTCCCCTCCGCCGGGCCCTGGGGCATCGGCTCGTCGAGAAAGTGGTCGGGCAGCATGTCATCCTCGGCCCCGGCTCCGAAGCGGATGTTGAGCAGCCGCTCGATGTCCACGATGCGCTCGCCGATCTCAAAGAGCTCTTCGGGAGTGACGGACAATCCGGCCACGGCGCTCACCAACTCGGCCTCGCTCACCAGGTCGAACTCGTTCACCAGGGTGAGTGCCGGGATCTTGCAGAGGCCGATGGAGTCGAGCACTGCGCATATGATCATGCTGCGCTTGACCATCGGCGCCTTCCCTACGGGAGACAAGCGATCGGCGGCGAGTTCCTCTCCGTACAACTCCTTCGCCTGCACCGGCGTCAGGCTGAACTCGTGCCGGGCGTAGACGCTGGTGAAGTCGCCCCCCCGATTCGAGACCGCGTAGCCGAGCCCGCTGGCTGAGGCGCCCCGCGGATCGAAGGCCGTGAGTTCCAGACCCTTCACATGGTAGGCGTACTTCTCCGCGCCCCGGCCGATGACCCGCGCCGCCTCGCGCACGCCCTGCCCCAGGAGGGCCCCGAAGCCTTCGCCGGCCGCCATCTGACGCACGAGGCTCTCCATCACGGCGACGTCGCCCCACTCCAGCAGCAACCCCCCTGTGTCGCGCGCCGTGATGATGCCTTCCTGCCACAACTGCATGGCGAAGGCCACGGCGTTGCCGGCCGACACGGAGTCGATTCCGAAGAGGTCGCACAGGTGGTGAAGGTAGATGATGGCCTCAGGATCGGCGAGGCCGCTCTTCGAACCCCAGGACACGATCGGCTCGAAGTCGGGACGCTCGCCCTCCAGCCCCGCGTAACGACCTGAGGTGAGGCGGAGTTCGGCCTTGCAGTGCACCGGACAGCGCTGACACGCACGCAGACGCTCGACGTACTGGTCCATGTTCGTGCCGTCGATGGCCGCCGCCGCCCCGAACTGCGGACTCTGGTAGTTGTAGCTCCCGAGCATCCCCATCTCGTTGACCGGATTGACGGCGGATGAGGTGCCGTGCGCCGCCTTGTCGGTAAAGTTGGGTGAGCTCTTTATCTTGGCCAGATATCGCTTCACAGCCTCGCGCGTATCTTCACCCGCGCACGCGACCTTCTCGACGCCCGCGGCGACTTTGGCGCTCTTCACCACGACCGCCTTCAGGTTCTTGGAGCCCATGACGGCCCCCATCCCGGTGCGGCCCGCGGCATGACCACGCTGCGTGACGATGCACGCCAGGGGCAGCAGGTGCTCTCCCGCCGGGCCGATCAGGAACATGACCGACCCTCGCTCGCCCAGCTCGTCCTCGATCGCGCTCGCGGTCTCCCGCACGTCGAGTCCCCAGAGGCGCGCGGCGTCGCGCACCTCGGCGTCGCCGTCGGCGATGTAGAGATACGAGGGAGAGTCCGCCCGCCCGACGACGCGCAGGGACTGCACGCCGTTCGCGCGCAGTGCCGGACCCACCGTTCCCCCGACACTCGAACTCCCGAGAAGGCCCGTCAGCGGCGAGCGGGCACTCACCTGCACCCGAGCGGCGGAGGGGGCCTGGGTCCCGGTGAGCAGGCCGCAGGTGAACATGAGCGGGTTGGCGGGGTCGAGGGGCCCCACGTCGGCGCCGATCTCCTCCAGAAGAGTCAGCGAGTTCAGGCCGCGCCCGAGCAGGACGCGGCGGACCACCGCATCCTCCAGGGGTCGCCTGACGACGGAGCGAGCCGCCAGATCCACCCTCAAAGTGTCACCGAGCGTCCGCATAACAGTCATGAGCCGAACGATGCCGTCCGAAAGCTGGTGCGGGGCCAGTATGGCGCCACCGACACACCCAGCAGGGTCTTGCCGGCCCCGGCGACCACGGTCTCGTAGAAAGGCACCACCGCCGGACCACGCTCGATCAGAACCTGCTGGATCTGGTGGTAGAGGTCGACTTGGAGGATCTCGTCGGTCTCTGCCGCCAACTGGGCGACCAGTGCTTCGAAGTCGGCATCGACCCAGATACCCGCGGCGGAGTCGACTCCCACCGCGTAGGCGTGCACCAACGAGTCGAACGGACTCGGGGCGGAGATCGACCGAGCGATCCTAGCATCTGCCGTCGCCCCATCCACCCCGCCTCCTGCGCCGGAGGTGGCGTCGCGGATCTCAACGGTGACGCCGATCATCTCCATCTGCGCGGCCCACGCCTGGGCCAGCGCCGCCGCCTCGGGGTCGTCGGGGACATCGAGCACCAGCTTGAGGCCGTCGACGATGCCGGCTTCAGTCAAGAGGAGCCCGGCCGCCTCCGGGTTATACTCGGGAACCTCATCGAGATGACGCTCGCCGTAGAACGGGCCGACGGGGGAATCATTGCCCGGCGTGGACAGGCTGGGGCGCACCGCCTCGGCAAGCGCCGCCCGGTCCGTCCCCAGCTTCAGGGCGCGTCGCACGCGCACGTCCTCCCCCACCCGCCCCGGGCCGGATTCGATGTATATGGAGAGGTGCTCGTTCGATGGAGTCCTCAGGGTGGTCAGCCCAGGGGTGGCATCAACCAGGCGGATATCCGCAAGATCCAATCCGCCGACGAACTGCACGCGCCCGGCGACCAGCTCGGCAAGGCGCGTCTCGGGATCCGACTTGAAGACGACGTTCAGCCCGTCGACGTATGGCAACTGCCGACCTCCGGCGTCCCGGGCCCAATACGCCGGATTCCTCCGGAGCACCGCGCCCTCGCCCGCGCGGTATGACCACAAGACGAACGGTCCCGTGCCGACCCATTCCGTGGAAGGATCGCGTGTGCCGTCGCTCAGGATCGCGGCGGCGTCACGGGCCAGTAAGGCCAAGAAGTCGGAATCGGGGCGGCCGAGCACGAAGCGCACGGTGCCCTCATCGATCGCGATCACCGACTCTATGACGGCGTAGTCAGCCAGCGACGAGTGCAGGCCGGTCGAATCGGCGAGCAGTCGAAGCCGCTCGAACGTGTGCACGACATCCTCGGCTTCGAACGGGTCGCCGTCTTGGAAGATGACGTTCGGCCTCAGCGTGAACGTCCATGCCGTTGGAGAGGATCGTTCCCAACTCTCCGCGAGCCCGGGCCGTAGCCCCCCGCCGCCATCTTCTTCCACCAGCCAATCGTAGATCTGATGGAGCACGAGGATGTCGCCGGTCGATGTGGCCGCAGCCGGATCGAGTTCCACGATGGCGTCGGCCGCTACTGACAGGACTACACCCCCCCCCACCGTCCCGCCCGGCACCAACGGAGTAGTCGCGCCGGGACCACCTTGATCGAGTGAGGTGGTCGTGACCGCTTGCGCGGAGC
>DASRMJ010000227.1:0-5490 GCA_035647995.1 Thermoleophilia bacterium
GCCTCATCCGGGGCACCGGCGCCGCGGTCAATACCGCGCCCGACAAAGCCCGGGGCGCCGGCGTCACCTGCCGCGGCGCCCGCGCCGGTCGAAGGGCCGGCCCCGCTGCCCGCGGCCGGAGCGATGCCCGCGGCCAGATAGGCGCCCGACTGCTCCACCGCCCGGGGCACGAGCACCCGGATCATCTCGCGGCGGTACCAGGCCTTGCCACGCCAGCTGTCGCGCACCCGTGAGTCGTCGGCAGCCACCAGGGCCGCCGCCTCCACGGCTTCGCGCGTGAGGGACCTGCCCACCAGCATGTCCTGCGCGCGCGTGGCGCAGGTGGGGGTGGGGGCGCAGACGCCCAGCGAGATGCGGGCCGTCTTGACGGTGCGGAGGTCGTCTTCAAGGGTCAGGCGAACGCCGACGCTCATCATGGCCAACTCGACGCCGCGGCGCCGCGTGTGCTTGATGTAGCGGGAGAAGGTGTTCGGGCCGGGGTCGGGCACCCGTATCTCCTTGAGCAGTTCGCCCTGCAACAAGCGCGTCATGCCCGGGCCTACGAAGAACTCGCCCAGCGGCAACTCGCGGAGGCCGGCGGTGCTCTGCAGCACCAGGGTGGCGTCGAAGAGCATGAGGGCCGTGGCCGAGTCGGCGCATGGGGCGGCGTTGCAGATGTTGCCGCCCACGGTGCCCACGTTGCGCACCTGGCGTGAACCCAAGCCGGCGCAGCCCTGTTGGAGGGCGGGGAAGTGGGTCGCGACCCAGAGAGAATCCTCCACCTTGCCGTGGGGGGTCATGGCGCCGATGGTCAGGCCGCCACCCGCGGCGCCCAGGCCGCTCGCCGCAGGCGAGCCGGCCGCCGCGAGGCCGCCAGAGCCGCGGGCGCCGCCGTCAGCGAACTCGGCGGTCAGCACGTCGAGACCCGCGATGCCGCGCAGCGACACCACCGCCTCGGGCTTCAGCTTGCCCAACCTGATGTTCACCCACAGATCGGTGGCTCCGGCCACCGCCACGGCGCCTTCGCCCCGCTGGGTCAGTTCGGCCACCGCTCCCTCAAGGGTGGTAGGCCGCACATACTCGAATCCGGCCATCTGCTACGCGCCCCTTTCGTCTCCGTCTCGCGCCTCGGCGCCTCGCCCGGCAGTCACGTCAGTCCTTGGTCTGGATCTCGCGCTCGTCATACACGCGTTTCGATTTCCGCTCTGTGCGCGGGAGCGAGGCGTAGTCCACGACCTCGACCTCCGCGGTCACCATGATCTCCTTCTTGATGCTGTCACTGATGCGACGTCGGATAGCAGCGTCGGTCGCCGGGTCGGCCCCAGGGTCGCGCTCCGCAAGAACCGTCATCTGGTCCTTGCCGTCGGCCCGCGTGAGACGGACGTTGTACTCGCATGACACCCCGTCGGTCTTCGAAAGGATGCTCTCGATCTGACCTGGATAGATGTTGACCGCCCGGAATATGAACATGTCGTCGGAGCGGCCCATCAGTCGGTCGTGCCGCGGTAGCACCGAACCGCACTCGCACCGACCGGGAATCAGGCGCGTCAGGTCGCGGGTGCGGTAGCGCACCAGAGGAGCGCCTTCTTTGCGCAGCGTGGTCACCACCATCTCGCCGATCTCGCCCTCGGGCACGGGCTGCAAGGTCTCCGGATCAAGGATCTCAAGAAGGAAGTAGTCGGCCCAGTAGTGGATGCCCGCGTGGTAGTGGCAGTCCAGTCCGGTGCCGGGCCCGTAGAGTTCGGTCATGCCGGTGATGTCGTAGAGGTGATCGGCGCCGGTCAGCTCCAAGATGCGGGCCCGCATGGCGTCGCCGCACACCTCGCTGCCCAGTATGACCGTGCGAATATTGGTCTTGCCAATGAGATCGCGTGCGGCCAACTCCTCCGCCAGAAGCAACGCCATGCTGGCCGTGCAACAGATGACGTTCGACTGCACATCCTGCAGGAACTGCATCTGCAGCTCGAGATTGCCCGGTCCCACCGGCACGGCCATGGCGCCGGCGCGCTCGCAGCCAGCCTGGAAACCCACTCCGGCCGTCCACAGTCCGTAGCCCACCATGATTTGCACCCGGTCGCCCGGACCCACGCCCGCCATCTCGTAGCAGCGGGCGAACATGTCGGCCCAGTCGTCCACGTCCTTCTGCGTGTAGCCCAGGATCTTGCGACGACCAGTCGTCCCGGAGGAAGAATGTATGCGCACCAGCTGGTCGTGCGGGACGCTCAGCAGGGGAAAGGGGTAGTCCTCCTGCAGGTCGTGAGCGGTGGTGAAGGGAAGACGGCGCAGATCGTCGAGCGTCACGATGTCGGCGGGCGTCACGCCGGCCGCGTCGAAGCGGCGGCGGTAGAAGGCCGACCCCTCGTAGGCGTGGGTCGCCGTCCAACGCAGCCCGGCGAGCTGGGCTCGGCCGAGCGCCTCTTCAGTCTCGAACGCGGGCAGAAACGATCTCATCTGAGCTGTGCCCCCCGTAGCTTGGCGGTCGCGGGCTCGTCGACGGTCCAGGTAGCGGTGTCCACGACCACGCCGTAGTCCTCGCGGGCCTTCTCCAACGACACCAGGCCGTTGCGGACGTCTCGCAGAACCTTCTCCGCCGGCCGCTCGTGAGGGTCGCCCCATCCGCCGCCGCCGCCCGCCTGCTGGAAGTAGACCGTGCCGGCCGGCACGTTCGGCACCAGGTCCTTGGTCGTGGGGACGGACTCGACCCCCTCGGGGGAGGTGAGCTTGATGATGTTGAGCGTGCCCTCCCTGCCGCCCTGGGCGCCCCGCGACGGTTCCACGTCGCCGTCGCCGAAGGTCACCAAGTTGACCATGCCGCCCACCTTGTACTCCATCTCCACCCCCACGCCGCCGCGCCAGCGGCCGGCGCCGGCGGAGTCCCGCCAGAGCTCGTGCTTGACCAGCAGGTGTGGGGTCTGCTGCTCGAACATCTCGTAGTCCTGGTCGAGCACGCCGCCGGAGGCGTCGATCATGCCGATGTGGTCGTAGCCGTCGGCACCGTAGATGCCTCCCGAACCGCCCTTCATGCCCATGAAGTTGATGTCGACGAAGGCCTCGCCGCCCTTGCGCGGGTCCTTGCCCGTGGTGAGACTGCAGAGCAGTTCGCCCCACTCGGCCGTGACCCGCTCAGGGATAACCGGCCCCAGCGCCCGCATGATGGCGTCGGCGTTGTTGGGACAGAGGTGGTTGCCGTAGGTGGTGGCCGCCGGATAGGCCGCGTTCAGGATGGTCCCCACCGGGATGGTGATGGTGATGGGCCGCACCATGCCTTGATTGTGGGGGATGTCGGGGTTGACCATCTGCAGGAAGGTCAGGATGGTGGCCGAGGCGCTCGAGGCGTAGGTGCCGTTGACGAAGCCCGGGCTCTGCCCGTCGGTGCCGGTGTAGTCGAAGGTGATGTGGCCGTCCTCCACCGTGACCTTCACCCGGATCGTGTACACGCTGCCCGGAGTCTTGCCGTCGTAGTAGGCGTTGGCCTCGCCCGTGTACACGCCGTTCGGGATGGAGCGGATCTCCTGACGCATCATGCGCTCGGTTGAATCGAACAGGAACTTCTTGTGAGCCTCGAAGACCTCAAGACCGTAACGCTCCAAGATACGAAGCACGCCCCGCTCGCCCACCACGCAGGAGCCGATCTCAGCCCGCATGTCCTCCTCGACGATGTCCAGGCGGATGTTGGCGAAGATGAACTCCCACACGTCGCGGCGCAGCTTGCCCTTCTCGTACACCTTGACCGGCGGGATGCGAAGCGTCTCCTGCCAGACTTCCGTAGCCAGAGGGTTATAGCCGCCCTGGACGTTGCCGCCGATGTCGGCCTGATGGCCCTTCACCGCAGCCCACGCCACCAGCGTGTCGCCGAAGAAGATGGGCTTGTACACCGCCACGTCGTTGTTCTGGTTGCCCATGGAGAAGACGTCGTTGTGGAAGATCACGTCGCCCGGATAGATGTCGTCGCCGTAGTAGTCGATGATGTACTTGCACACGGGAGCCAGGCTGAAGGCCAGGATGGGCAGGTTCTCCGTCTGCTCGAGCATGTTGCCCTCGGCGTCGTAGAGCCCGGTGACGAAGTCCTTGGCCTCGCACAAGATCGGGGACCGGGTGGTCCGCGTCATGGCGATGGACATCTCCTCGGTGATGCTCTTCAAGCGCTTCTGCAGGATGCTCACCAGCACGCGGTCGATGGTCACGCCGTCGACCGTGGCCGCACCGCCTGCGGCGGCCGAGCCTGTCACCCGAAGTCTAGCTGGGCTCCGACCCAAAGGCGGCTTTCAAAGGCATGCGCCGGGCCTATCTGCCCAACGAGAAGCGTTTCGCCGATATCGAGGTCTACGACGGTATGGAGCTGCACTTCGGCAACCGCCTGGAGGGGCCGGTGATCATCGAGCAGGTGAACACCACGACCTTCGTCACCCCGGAGTTCTCCGTGGTTGTGGATCAGTTGGGCACGTACACGATCTACCTTCGCGAGCGCGAGGAGGAAGTGCTCGAGCGCGTCCTCGGGAAGCACGCCGCGACTGCGGGAGGGGTGGCCTGATGAGCAACGACGTGACAGGCGCCGCGGGCGTCACCGTGGTCGACGGGGTGACCATCGACCGGGTGCTGGTGAGCATCCTGCAGAAGCGCCTCAAGAGCATCACGGAGGAGATGAGCATCGCCATGACGCGGACCACCCGGTCCCCGATCCTGTGCGAAGCCAAGGACTTCGTCACCGGGCTCTACGACGCCGAAGGCAACATGCTCGAGCAGACCGAGAACCTGCCCATCCTGGCCTTCAGTCTGGCGCCGGTGTGCAAGTACATCATCGACTATTACGGTGACGACGTGCATCCCGGCGACGTCATCTTCCACAACGACGTCTTCTCCATGGGCAACCAGAACAACGACGTGGCCGTGTACAAGCCCATCTGCTTCGGCGACACGCTGGTGGCGTGGGCCGCGGTCAAGGGCCACCAGGCCGACATCGGCGGCAACGTGCAGGGCGGCTACAATCCGCTGGCCACCGAGGTGTGGCAGGAGACGCTCCGCATCCCGCCCGTGAAGGTGTACGAGAAGGGCAAGCTGCGCCGCGACGTGTGGGAGTTCATCTTCGCCAACATCCGCCTGGACATCGTCGAGGAGGATATGCGGGCCGAGATCGGCTCCTGCGTGGTGGGCGAGCGTGGAGTCCTGCGTATCGTGGAGCGCTACGGGCTCGAGGTTTTCGAGGCCCATAAGAAGTTCCTGTTCGACTCCACCGAACGCATGATGCGCCAGGAGATCCGTTCGATCCCCGAGGGTGTGTACGTGGGTGAGTCGAACGCCTATTACGACGGCAAGACCCCGGGCAGCGTGTACACGATCCGAGTGAAGATCACCGTGGACGACGGCCACATCACGTTCGATTACACCGGCACCGACGGGCAGACTCCCGGGTTCGTCAACGGCACCTACGCCTCGAGCGCCTCGGCCACCATCCTTACCTTCCTGCAGATGGTCAATCCCGACATTCCCCACAACCAGGGCATGGTGCGGCCC
>DASRMJ010000228.1:0-3004 GCA_035647995.1 Thermoleophilia bacterium
CCCGTGAGCCGCCCGCCCTTCGTCGGTCCCCGCGAGTGGCTCCGCCGCCTCCTTGCCCGCCGATCCCATGGCCGAGAAACAGGCCAGCCAAGCCTCCTCGTTTTCGTCCAACTCCCTTGCGAACCGCTCGCGCACCACGCACCTCACTCCTCGTCTCCGGCCACTGCCTCGACCACGACGCCGACGCGCACCTCTCGTCATCACACTCACGGTGTCGACGCCGGGGCGCATCGGTTGCGGCTCGCACCAGACCCGTTCGTCAACGGTACCACGCGCTCGCCACGCGGGGCGCGGCCGCGGGAGCGCAGCCGCCAGGCACACTTTGCTGCCGCCAGAACGGGCCGCGAGACGCGCCGTGGCCCCGGAACGCGGCCGCCAGGCACGCCGTGACCCCGGAACGCCACCGTCCGGTATCCTTGGAGAAGTGCACGTAGGACATTGGGGGGAGCGAAGATCGACCGGAACCGCCGCCGACCGAGCGAGCATGCTGTACGAGCCCAGCAAGACTCCGGCGTGGCCGCGGCCCTCACCGCATGAGCCGGCTACGCCCTCGCGGAAATGCGTTGCCCCGAGCCGACCGCACCGGTAGCCGGCACTCCGCCCTGCACTCCACTCGGCACTCCGCCCTGGGCTCCGCCGCCCGGACCGCCGCGCTCTCAGGAACACTGGCCGCGGGATACATGCTGTTCGAGTCCCAGTGGTTGCTCGCCCGCGAGAACTCGCTGCACGTTCCCCGGCTCCCGCCATCCCTCGAAGGCTTGTCGATACTCCACCTGTCGGACGTCCACGCCGGCCAGCCCGGGTTCAATCTCCGCACGCTCGAGAAGGCCGTGGGTTGGGCCGTCGAGCGCCGGCCCGACCTCGCCGTACTCACCGGCGACATCCTCGGAGACCGATCAGGCAGAGCCCGCTGCCTGGCGCTCCTCGGTCGTCTGCAGCCCCGTCTCGGCATCTTCGCCGTGCCCGGCAACCACGAGTACGGACTGAGCAAGAACCCGCTGACGCACCTCCCCGAGCCGATCCCCTGGGAGAGTTGCGGCGTCAGAGAGCTCCGAGACTCCTGCGTGATGATCGATGTCCCCGCCTTGCGGAGCGCCGAGGTCGATCCGAGCATCGCGGCCGCTCCGGGCGCGTCCGGCGGTCCCGCTGCAAGGTCCGCCAGCGGTCCGGCCGCCACGGCCGACGAATCCGGGGGCGATCCCGCCGCCACGGCCGATGGTCGCCCCGCCGCTGGCGCGGCCCGCGTCGCGCTCTGCGGTGCCGACTACTTGACCGGAGGGGCGCCGCTCGCGCATCAGTCGATGCCGCTGGAGGCCGATCTCCGCCTCCTTCTGGTCCACCGCCCCCCCACGGCGGACGACCCGCTCGCCACGATGTTCGACCTCGCCTTCTCGGGCCACACCCACGGTGGGCAGATCCGGATCCCGACGCCTTGGGGGCTCCGCAGCCCGCACAACGACCACGTGTCTCACTTGGAAGGGGTCCGCGCTTGGGGCAACGGCCTGCTGGTCGTCTCGGCGGGCATCGGCACCACCTTCCTACCTCTCCGCTTGTTCACTCGGCCCCAGGTGGTGATCCACCGGCTGACTTCCGCCCCCAGCCATGCAGCCGAGGCGCGTGATGCCTTCCAACTCCGAAGGGAAGCCGACACGGGAGAGAGCCCTTCTGGTATATATGAGGATGTCGGCATGGCCCACGACGGTGGAGGTGCTACGAATGCCAGCGGATGAACAACCAGCGGGAGGCGTGATCGTCCCCCCCGATGATCCAGCCGAAGAGAATCGCGCCCACGTATCCGAGGACGTAGTCGCCACGTACGTGGCTGCGGCCGTGCGAAGCATCCCGGGAGTGAGCGAACTTCACGGCAAGCCTTGGCAGGAGCTGTCCGAACGCGTGCACATGAACACCGCGCGGAAGGGCGTCGTGATCAAGGAGGTGGCGCCGGGCGTCGTGGAGGTGGAAGTCCACGTGTCGGTGGCGTGGGGCACCGTCATTCCCGAGATGGCACAGCGGCTTCAGGAGAGCGTCGCGCACAGCGTCGAGACCCTTCTCGACCTCCAGGTCCGCAAGACCACCGTATACGTGGACGAGGTCGAGGCTCCCCTCGAGCTCCGCTAGGGCTGTGGCCGCCTACGTCGAAGTCACCACCGCGACACAAGGCCTCCTGCCGCCCCCCTGCTCGGATTGCATGTGGTGGCAGACGACCCAGGGGCCCGCGGAAGGCAGGGAGCGCAGGCTGGAGTGGATGCGCCTCTTGGAGACGAGTTGGGGCAGCGTGGGACTTCTGGCCGTGGAGGATCGGGAGACGGTCGCCTCTATCCAGTTCGCCCCCGTCCGCTCTCTGGCCCGCCCCCATTCTCGGCCCTTCGGCCGTCCTCCGGAGGAAGCGGTCCTGCTCTTCTGCCTGCGAGGCCGGGTAGGCAGGCCGACCGTCGAGACCCAGGAACTGCTTCACAGAGCCATGTCCGCTTTGCGGCGGCGCGGCGTGCGCGAGGTCTACGGATATGCCCGGCCTCTGGACACTCACACCCTGAGCGGCGTGCGCAACCTCTTTGGCCTCGAGTTCCTCGAGGCCAACGGCTTCGTAGTGGCGCGCGCGATCGACCACGGCTACCTCATGCGCGCCGACTTGGGGGGGTTGATCCCCGCGCTTTCCGAGGCCGGCGGATCGATGCGCCGACGCCTCGCTGGAGCCGGACACCCCAGTCCGGCTACGTTCTGGCGCCCCTGACGCTCCTCCGGGAGAGCCACGGCTGGGACCCACGGTCAGAGCCCACGGTTAGAACCGGAAACCCCTGGGATACAATGCACCGACGATGAAGCGTCCAGCCCCGCACCTCGCCGTCCTCACGCTCGCGCTGGCCGTCGCCCTCCTGCTGACGGCCGGCGTGGCCGACTTCGGGCCCCGGGTCGCCTTCGCCGCGGACCAAGGTCGCGCCCCCGTGTGGGTGACCCGCGTGGAGGGGGCCGTCGTGCCGCCTCTGTCCGCGTATCTCGTGCGCAC
>DASRMJ010000229.1:0-4739 GCA_035647995.1 Thermoleophilia bacterium
GGGTCCACTCGGAGTTGGTTGATTCCTACGAGCCCGCCGGGCCGTGGGGCGTCAAGGAAGTGGGTGAAGGCGCGACCCTTCCCACCATGGGCTGCTTCCGCAACGCCATCTTCGACGCGATGGACGTTAGCGTCAACAGCCTGCCGCTGGGCTTCGAGAAGGTGTGGCGCGCTCTGAAGGACAAGCGCGAAGCGGGCGACCAGTAGTGACTCAGCGAGCGGCCGCCGCGGAGGGTTCCTCCCCGGCGGCCGCGGCTTACGCGCCTCGGTCGGCGGCGACCCCACACTGACCGCCGCTGACTCCGACGACCGTTGCAGTGCACAAGAGCGCCGCTCCACAGAACAATCGAGCAACTTATATATATAGGTAGGTAACTTCTTGACCGGCGCTCAGGCGACTGCTATGGTGGCCAAGACTGAAGGGAGAACCGCTGCGGCGGCTTCAGGCCGTTCCGGCTGGTAGCAGTCCGAGGCATTGGGGGTAGTCCGATAGACAGCACGCTGGCTGGATCCTACGAGCAGCTGAGCGGTTCGACGGTGTGGCAGGTGCTTCAGAAGACCGCCGACCGACTTCCCGAAAAGATCGCACTGGTCGACGGCGACACCCGTCTCACGTACGGCCAGGTGCTCGAAGAGGCGTCCCGCCTCTCGAGCGCGCTCTCCAAACTGGGGCTCACCAAAGGCAGCGTGGCGGCCGTCTACCTGCCGAACGCAGCCGAGCTCGTCACCCTCTTCTTCGCGCTGCAGAAGCTGGGCGTCGTCATCGCATGGGTCAATCCCAACTACCGCGAGCATGAAGTCCGCTTCATACTCGAAGACTCCGGCGCTGAGACTCTCTTCCTCTTCGAGGAGTGGGCTGGCTACGGCTGCCTCTCTGCCGTCCTCTCTCTCGACGGGTTGCCGCAGCTGCGCACGATCGTCGTGGCGCGGCCGACGGACGGCTTCATCGCCGACGACGAGCGGGTCACGACCTCTGCCGATGTGGTCGCGATGGCAGACCGGGACCCGGCGGCGGCCTCCAGCCTTCCGGGGGCAGCGGTCTCGCCCGACGACCTGTCCATGCTGATCTACACTTCCGGCACCACGGCCCGTCCGAAAGGGGCCATGATCCGTCAGTCGCAGACGGTGAGGGCCGGCTTCTCCTACTCGCTCGGAGTGAACGCCACCGAGGACGACGTGTTCATCGGGTTCCTCCCCATGAGCCACTCATACGGGTGTGGCGCCTTGCTGGTGCAACCCTTCATCCTGGGCGCCAGGTTGGTGATGCTCGACCGCTTCTCTCCCGAACGGGCCTTTGCGCTCATCGAGAAGGAGCGCGTCACGATCCAGCTGGCAGCTCCGGCCCACTACATCCTCGAGCTCGACAGCTCGACGCGCGCCGACTTCGACCTTTCCAGCGTCAGAGCCGGCCTCATCGCGGGCCAGATCGCTCCCGCAGGCTTGATCACGAAGGTGGAGCGGGAGATGGGCGTCCACATCGCTTCCTTCTTGGGATCGTCGGAGGTGGGGCCCGGGCTCTCCATAATTCTTCCCTATCCTTCGCCTCTGGAGGTGAGAGAGCGTTCGATCGGCTATCCCCTCATCGGCACCGAGGCCAGCATCGCCGACCCTGCCACAGGGCAAGAGCTGCCGGCCGGAGAGTCGGGAGAGCTGATCCTCCGTGGCTGGCACGTCACGCAAGGCTACTGGAACAACCCTGACGAGACGGCCAACCAGATACGCGACGGCTGGCTGCATACGGGCGACCTGGCCATGCGGGACGAAGACGGCTGCTTCAGCATCCTGGGACGCATCAAGGACTGCATCAACCGCGGAGGCTTCAAGGTCATCCCTTCGGAGATCGAAGCCATCCTGGTCCAGCAGCCGCACGTGTCTGAGGCGTGCGTGGTCGGGACTCCGAACCCGGTCCTGGGAGAGTCGATCTGTGCGTGCGTGATCCTCGACGCGAGTGCCGACGGCCTCACGCTCTCCGACGTCAGGACCCACATGAAGGGCCGCGTAGCCGACTTCAAACTGCCCGACGAGATGGTCATACTCACCGAACTCCCACGCATGCCGGGAGGAGTCAAGGTGAACCGATACGGAACGGGCGGCGTGGTCGAGTTGGCAAGAGAGTCCACGGACAAGCAGACTCTGAGGCGTTGACGACCACTCGCTTGTACACCACTCGGGGGTGTGTATGAAATGATCCGTGTAGAGTAGTCGCAGGAGCGGTTCAAGGAATCCGGGCCGCGTGGCCCACACCAAGGGGGAGAGCAGTGATAAAGATGCGTAGGTCCATGTTCATGCTCGTTGGAGTAGCTCTGCTTCTGTCGTTCACCGTACTCGTCGGTTGCGGCGGCGGCACGACCACCACGACCGCCGCCGAAGCCACCACGACCACGGCAGCCGAAGCCACCACGACAACCGCCGAGACACTGGACGACACCGTCTACGAACTCAGCATCGCGCACATCTGGCCGGCCGGCCACGCGATCCAGACCCGACTCATCGACCCGATGGCCCAAGAGATCAGCGACGCCACCGGCGGCCACGTCAAGCTCGTCAGCTATCCCGGCGGCACCCTCCTGAAGGGCCCTGAAGTCTACGAGGGCGTCAAGACCGGCGTTGCCGACATGGGTATCTCGGTGTACGGCTACAACGCCGGCCGCTTCCCGATCGTCGAAGCGTTCTTGCTTCCGGGCATCAGCTGGGCGACCGCCAAGTCGTCGGGCGCGGCGCTGACCGAAGGTCTTGCGACCTTGGACGCGGCCGAGATCAAGGACACGCACGTGCTCATGAGCTTCGCCACCGGCCCCGGTGAGATGCTCATGAAGGTGCCGGTGCGCAGCCTCGCCGACCTGAAGGGTCTCGAGCTCGGCGCCACCGCCGGTCCTCGGGGCGACGGGCTCAAACTGCTCGGCGCGACCCCGGTGGTCCTCCCGATGCCTGAGGTCTACGAAGCTCAATCGCGCGGCGTCATCAAGGGCGTCATCGGCCCGTACGAAGCCATGACCGGCTTCAAGCTCGCCGACGTGACCGACTACATCACCGACACGCCCTTCCTGTACGTGAACTACTTCTTCCTGACCATGAACAACGACAAGTTCGACTCGTTGCCTGCTCCGTACCAGGAAGCCATCACGACCATCACTCAGAAGTACTACAACGACGTCACCCTCGGCCTGTTCGACGACCTCAACAAGGAAGCTCTCGACGCGGCTTTGGCCTCGAAGGACATCGAGATGATCACCTTGAGCGACGCCGAGCAGACTCTGTGGAAAGAGAAGATGGCCCCGATCTTCGCCGACTACCAAGCCGTCCTCGACGGCAAGGGACTCGACGGTGCCAAGATCATCGAGACCGTCAGAGCGCTGTCGGACAAGTACAACGCGATGTATCCCGCTCAGTAACGATCGACTGTCGAGGCGGCCCCGGCACGCCGGGGCCGCCTCGATCTTCTCGCGCCCAGACCACCGACCCAGCGACCCGGGGGCACGCACATGCGGATACTGCAGAGACTGACGACCGCGTTCGACTGGGTCGCGGGGTGGGTCGTACTGGCCTCGATGCTGCTTGTGGCCGGCAATGTCGTGCTTAGACCGTTCGACCGGCCCATCGGGGGCACCTACGAGTGGACCGGCTTCGTGACAGCCTTGGCCATCGGACTGGCCTTGGCTCACTGTGCCATCCAGGGTGGCCACACCATCATCAACCTGTTCGTCGACCGTCTGCCCACCAGGGTGCAGCAGGCGGTGCGCATGTTCGCACGGCTTCTGACCGGAACCTTTCTTTCCGTCGCAACCTGGCGCGTCACCGTGTACGCGATCAGCACGTGGAAGAGTGGAGAGGTGGCGCCTACGACCAAGGTGCCGTTCTATCCGATCATGTTCGTGGTGGCCCTCGGCATTGTCCTCTACGCGCTGGTGGAGTTCTCTAAGGCGGTGCGGTTCGTCACGGGCTGGCTCGAGCCGCGTGCCGTCATGGACTACGCTCCGGGTCCGGACTCTCCCTCGATGCCCGCTGACGGGTGGGAGGAAGAGTCCCTATGAGCCCCACACTCATCGGAGTCATCAGCGTCGTCGTTCTTCTCGGCCTGATGGCGCTCGAAGTGCCCATCGCCGTGGCGATGGCGGCCGTCGGCTTCGTGGGCTTCGCGGTCGTCGTGTCGCCCGAGGCGGCCTACAACGTTGTCGCCAAGGACATCTTCAACACCTTCAACTCGTACACTATGAGCATGCTGGTGATGTTCGTGTTGATGGGCTACTTCGCCTATCACGCCGGCATCGGAGCCCAGCTCTACCAGTTCGCGAACAAGACCATGGGTTACGTGCCCGGTGGAGTCGCTATGGCCAACGAAGTGGCCTGCGCTCTGTTCGGCGCCGTGTGCGGCTCCAGCACCGCCACCGCCGCCACCATGGGCAGCATCGCTCTGCCCGAGATGCGCAAGCTCAAGTACGCCGACTCGCTCTCCACCGCGAGTGTCGCAGCCGGCGGCACGCTGGCCATCCTCATACCGCCCAGTGTCATCTTCGTCCTCTATGGGTTGGCGACGGAGCAGTCGATCGGCACGCTGTTCCTCGCCGGCATCCTCCCGGGGATCATGCTCACCGTCCTCTACATGCTGGCCATCCTGATCACGGTGCTGAGGCATCCCGAGTTGGCCCCGCGACAAGAGGGTCGACCTCATTTCAAGGAGGTCATCCACACGCTCAAGGGCGGCCTCATCGAGACCCTTCTCATCTTCGCCCTCTCCTTGGG
>DASRMJ010000230.1:0-3163 GCA_035647995.1 Thermoleophilia bacterium
CAGACGAGAGAACGGACGGGCGGCGGCTGCGCCCACGAGGTGTGCCGCCACGACGCCGACCACGTGTTCCGTCCCGTGGACACAGCGCAACGCTTCCCGGCGCTCGAGGAGTCCATCCTCGGATGGTGGCGGGAGAACCGCATCTTCGAGAAGAGCGTTGACCTGCGTCGGGGACAACCGGAGTGGGTCTTCTACGAGGGCCCCCCGACCGCCAACGGCAGGCCCGGCTCGCACCACGTGCTCGCACGCGTCTTCAAGGACATCTACCCCCGGTTCCGCACCATGCGCGGCAACTTCGTGCCACGCAAAGCAGGGTGGGACTGTCACGGCCTGCCCGTGGAACTCGAGATCGAGAAGCGCCTCGGCTTCAACCACAAGACCGAGATCGAGGAGTATGGCATCGCCGAGTTCAACCGGCTGTGCAGAGAGTCGGTCACGCAATACGTCGACGAGTGGAAGCGCATGACCGAGCGCATCGGTTTCTGGATCGACCTCGACGACGCCTACTGGACCATGAACAACAGCTACATCGAGTCGGAGTGGTGGATCCTCACCGAGTTCTGGAAGCAGGGACTGCTCGAACAGGACTACAAGGTCGTCCCCTACTGCCCGCGTTGCGGCACCGCGCTCTCCTCGCACGAACTCGCGCAGGGGTACAAGGAAGTGACCGACCCCTCGATCATCGTGCGCTTCCCGTTGCTCGACGCCGAGGGGCGCCTCGAGGACGGCACCAGCCTGCTGGTGTGGACGACCACGCCCTGGACCCTGATCTCCAACGTGGCGGCCGCCGTGGGCGAGAAGATCGTGTACGCGCGGGCACGTCTTGGCGATGAGGCCTTCATCCTCGGCGCCGACCTGGTGGAGAAGGTGCTCGGCCCCGAGGCCCGGGTGGAGGAGACCTTCCCGGGGTCCGCACTGGCCGGAAGGCGCTACCGTCCGCCCTTCGACTTCGTCACGCCCGACAAACCGGCTTGGCGGGTCGTCACCGGCGATTTCGTGAGCACCGACGAGGGCACCGGCATCGTGCACATCGCCCCGGCCTTCGGCGCCGACGACATGGTGGTGGGGCGCGCGAACGACCTGCCGGTGATCATGCCGGTGGACGCGGATGTCAAGTTCACCGAGGATGTGCCGCCCTACGCGGGCGTGTTCGTCAAGGACGCCGACAAGGCCATCATCCGCGATCTGGACGACGCCGGCATCCTCTTCTCCAGCCGCCCGCATACGCACAGCTATCCGCACTGTTGGCGCTGCGACACCGCGCTCATCTACTACGCCAAGGCTTCCTGGTACGTGCGCACCACGCAGCGAAAGGACGACCTGCTCGCCGCCAACGAGGCGGTGAACTGGTATCCGGAGCACATCAAGCACGGCCGTTTCGGCGACTGGCTCGAGAACAACATCGACTGGTCACTCTCGCGGGAGCGCTACTGGGGCACGCCACTGCCCATCTGGCGGTGCCCGGAGGGGCACGACCACTGCGTCTCGTCGCGGGCGGAGTTGTCCGACCTCGCCGGGCGCGACCTCTCCGATCTCGAACTGCATCGGCCCTACGTGGACGACATCATCTTCCCCTGCCCCACGTGCGGCGCGGAGGCCCACCGCGTGCCCGAGGTCATCGACGCGTGGTTCGACTCCGGCTCCATGCCGGTGGCCCAATGGCACTATCCTTTTGAGAACAAGGAGCTCTGGGAGCAGCGTTTCCCGGCCGACTTCATCTGCGAGGCGATCGACCAGACGCGGGGCTGGTTCTACAGTCTCATCGCCATCAGCACGTTGCTGACCAAGACGTCGAGCTACAAGAACGTCGTGTGCTTGGGCCACATCCTCGACGGCGAAGGCCGCAAGATGTCCAAGAGTCTGGGCAACGTGGTGGATCCCTGGACGGTGCTCGACACTCAAGGGGCCGACGCCCTGCGGTGGTATCTCTTCACCGTGAGCTCGCCCTGGTTCGCGCGGCGCTTCAGCCCCGACCATATCGACGAGGTGCTGCGCAAGTTCACCCTCACGCTCTGGAACACATACTCATTCTTCACGCTCTACTCGAACATCGACGGCTTCGACCCCCGCGCCCACGCGATGCCGGTGCGAGATCGCACTCTCATGGACCGTTGGATCGTCTCCGAGCTGCACCAACTGGCACGCACGGTGACGGACGGGCTCGAGGTGTACGACGCCTTCTCGACCGGCCGCGCGATCGCCGACTTCGTCGACGAGCTCTCGAACTGGTACGTGCGTCGCTCGCGCCGTCGTTTTTGGAAGAGCGAGGAGGACGCCGACAAGGTGGCCGCCTACCTCACGCTCTACGAGTGCCTGGAGATGCTCTCGAAGCTGCTCGCTCCCTACATGCCGTTCATGGCCGAGGAGCTCCACCGCAACCTGGTGGGTGAACGCTACGCGGACGCCGCGTTGTCGGTGCATCTGAGCGATTGGCCTGCGGCGGACGAGACTCTCATCGACGAGGACCTGTCGTTCCGCATGGGGGTGGCCCGGCGTGCCGTCAACATGGGCAGGGCCGCCCGCAACGCGTCGCAGCTCAAGACGCGCCAACCCCTGGCCAGCGCGGTCGTGGCCGCCGGAGAACGGGAGTGGGCGGCGCTGGTGAGTCTCTCCGATGTGGTGTGCGAGGAGTTGAACGTCAAGGTGCTCGAGTCGGCGGCATCGGCCGGTGAACTCGTCAACTACAAGGTGAAGCCCAATTACAGGACACTGGGCCCGCGCTTCGGCAAGGCCATGCCGCTGGTGGCCGCCGCCGTCGATGCGTTGGACGGCGGCGAGGTCGAGACCGCGCTGCGATCAGGTGAGCCCGTCTCTGTTTCGGTGGCCGGCGAGTCTCACCAGTTGACCCAGGAAGACCTTCTGGTCGAGGTGCGGCAACGCGAAGGCTACGTCGTGGAACGGGAGGGCGACCTGGTGGTGGCCCTCTCTACCGAGCTGACTCCTGCGTTGCTCACCGAAGGACTGGCGCGGGAACTAGTGCACCACGTGCAGAACACCCGCAAAGCGGCGGGCCTGCAGATCGAAGACCGTATCCACCTGGCCGTCGCCGGGCCCCGTGAGATACTTGACATGCTGGAGGAATCGAGCGAGTGGGTCAAGAAGGAGACCCTCAGCGTGTCGCTCGAGGCGTCCGCGGTCGTGTCGGGCGTCATGGGCGCTGAAG
>DASRMJ010000231.1:0-4323 GCA_035647995.1 Thermoleophilia bacterium
GCACTGATGGCCTCGGCCATGACCTCGTCCCGTATCTCCGGCCTCAGACCACCCAGCGTGACCAGATCGACCCTTTCGCCGAGGATTTTCTCCAGGAAGTAGCGCAGCCGACAAACCCGGAAGAAGCTGAGCGGAGCACCGACTTGGTGCTCTACCAGCACATCGACGTCGCTTCCGATCCGGGCTTCGTCCCGCGCCACGGAGCCGAAGATCGAAATCTCCTTGACGCCAAGAGCAGAAAGTTCTTCGCGGTGGGCCGTCAGTACTCGTAGGGCGTTGTCTCGTTCCATTTGGGTCGATCACCTCCCATCTCGGGCCATTGTCGCATTTCGAGCAGTGAGTCGCCATGTGTGGTGACGGCAAGCGCGAGTCTTGCCGGTTCCGCTACCCGGGCGGATGCGCTAGAATCGTGGTCCTTCGCGGAGTGGCATCCGGTCTGGTGGCCGGCCCGGTCTTCAAAACCGCTGTTCGGCGGTGATCCCGTCGAAGGTAGGTTCGATTCCTACGCCGCTCCGCCAATCCACTTTCAGGGGTCTGTCCAGATTGAACCCGGGTTCGGCGAGTCGGTGCCCATTTCCCGCGTTCACAGCCCGTCCGGATGGCGCGGTAGAATGATTCCTGTTGACCGATCGAGCCGATCAGTCGGAAGCGGGCGGCCGGGCTTGAGTCAGATGGAGGGTCGCGAGCCGTACCGGGGGTACGCTTCCGCTTCGGGCTCCCCGCGCGATGGCCCCCCCGGGGGCGCGCGCGCGAGGGCTCCCAGATCTGGACCACGATCTTGAACGGTCCGCCGAGCGTGCTCGTCTACGAGATCGACACCGCCCCCCGCGAGGTCCTGCGGACGCTCGACACCGAGAGCTCCTGGAGTAAGGTGGTCGAGGTCGGCGCCGACGGCACCAAGATCTACGTGGCGAACTGGGTGGGCGACGACGTCTCCGAGATCGATCTCTCCACCGGCGAATGCACCCGCCGTTTCCGTACGGGCGACACTCCGCGCGGTCTTTATGCCACCGAAGATGGCGCCTATCTCTACGTGGCCACCTACGACGACGGCGAGCTGCAGCGCATCGACCTGGCGACCGGCAAGGTGGTCACCCTCTTCGACAACAACGGTGCCCTGCGGTACATCGTGGCCGATGCGGAGCGTGGGCAGCTCTACATCTCGGACATGCGCAACGACGCCGTGTTCGTGCACGACATGGCGAGCGGCGAGACGCGCGAGTTCGCAGCCACGGACGAGAAGATGCGATAGTCGGCGGCAACCAGTGCACCGCTCTCGCGCTCTCCGACGATGGATCTTTGCTCGTGTTCTCGGACTTCCTCGACGACCGCCTCCGGCTCTACGAAGTGCCCGACACCGCAGCGCTGCGCGCGGGCGGCGGCGGGCGCTGGGAGCAGCACTTTGAGGAGCTCGCGAAATGATTCGGCGGCCGAGGCACCGAGGAATGCCTCTTCCACCTCCAAGCACTCAGGGCCGGCTACACGCAAAAAGAGACCGGCCGGCCTAGGTTGGTCGTCGCCGTATTTCATGTCCTGTCGGGACTCGGCAGCGACATGATTTCCCTGATTTCTGCCGGAGGAGTACACTGTGCTGGTCGCGGTTTTCGACAGGTGTTTCTGCTGCCAGATGGGCCGTCGTGAGGACTCGGGGAATAAGGGGTGATACATGAAGAAGTACGGTTTGTTGCTGGTGTTCATGCTCCTGTTGGGCCTCGGAGCGGCGCTGCTGCTGACGGGGTGCACCTCGGGCGGCACCACGGCCTCCACCGGCGGCGATGCGGCTGCCAACACCTTCACCTACGCGCAGGGAGCCGACCCTCGTGGTCTGGACCCGGCGCTCGTGGATGATGGTGAGTCGTCGAAGGTCATCTCGAACATCTACGAAGGTCTTCTGAAGTACGCGCCCGATTCGACCAAGGTCGAGCCCTGTCTCGCTGAGTCTTGGGAGGTCAGCGCGGACGGCCTGAGCTACACCTTCAAACTCAAGCAGGGAGTCAAGTTCCAGGACGGCACCGACTTCAACGCCGATGCCGTGAAGTTCAACATCGACCGTCAGATCCCGCCCAACGCGACCGCCGACATGTCGTACGGTCCGTTCGTGTACGGCTCGGTCAAGGACGTCGTGGTCAACGATCCCTCTAGCGTCACTATCAACCTCACGCAGACGAACACCGCGTTCCTCGCGAATCTCGCCATGAGCCTGGCCGCACCGATCGTGAGTCCGAAGGCGCTCACCGACGGGAACAACAGCGTTATGGAGAACCCCATCGGCACTGGTCCGTACAAGTTCGTTAAGTGGAACAAGGGCGAGAACGTCGTGCTCGTCCGCAACGACGACTACTGGGGTGAGAAGGCGAAGATCGAGAACGTCGTCTTTCGCATCATCCCCGACAACTCCGCTCGCGTCCTCGCGCTCAACAACGGTGAGGTCGACATGATCGACGGAATCGACGCAACGGTCGTCGACAAGATCACGGAGGGCGGCAACAAGCTCTTCGAGGCGGCTGGGATGAACGTCAACTACATGGCGTACAACACCACCTCGGACCTCCTGAAAACCGTGGAGGCTCGCACGGCCGTATCGCAGGCCATCAACGTCGAGGAGCTCGTGCAGAGCCTCTACCAGGGCTACTCCGAGAAGGCGACCACCATCCTGCCGACGTTCATGCCCGGGTACGACTCGACCGTCCAGCAGGTGGACTACGATCTGGAAGCCGCAAAGGCGGGCCTCGCCAAGGCGGGCATCACGAAGCTCCACATGATCGCGTACTCGAACCCGCGGCCGTACAACGGAGCCACCGGCGCGGCGCTCGCGGCCGCCATCCAGGGCTACCTTCAGAAGGCCGGCGTGGAGTCCACGATCGACACCTTCGACTGGGCCACCTACAAGGAGAAGGTCGCGACAGGCGACTACGACATCTGCTTCTACGGCTGGATCGGTGACAACGGCGACCCGGACAACTTCCTGAATCTGCTCGCCGACAAGGATCCGACCATGAACGTCGCCAGGTGGCAGGATCCCACCTACATCGCCGGCATCAAGGCGGCGCTCTCTATGCCGAACGGTGCGGATCGCGACGCTGCGTACGGCGCGCTGGAGAAGTACGCCGCCGAGAACGCGGTCTGGCTGCCCCTGTCGCACGCCAAGACGCTGGCCGGCTACCGGCCCAACGTCTCCGGGTTCATCTACCACGTGACCGGCAACGTCTTCCTGTCGCAGGCGGAGAAGAAGTAGCCGCTCTCATACTCCGCGTTTGGTCGCAGCCGGAAGCCACGACAGTGGCTTCCGGCTGCGTTCTTCCCTTATGATCGAGAGGCTCGCGGCGTGCTCGAGTACGTGCTGAAGAGGATCGCGATGGTCGTTCCGGTGATGATCGGAGTGTCCATCATCGTCTTCGCGCTGATGCGGGTGTTCTCCCCCGACCCGGCGCCCATCGTGCTGGGCCAGCACGCCACGCAGGAGGCCATGGTCGCGTGGAGGGAGGAGAAAGGCCTGAACGAGCCGGTGGTCGCCCAGTACTGGTCGTATGTCAGGGGCGCCTTCCACGGAGACCTAGGCACCTCGTACTACTCCAGTACCCCGGTAGCCCGCGAGATCGGCGCGCGGTTCCCGGCGACGATCGAGCTGGCCGTGGCGGCGATCATCTTCGCTTCCACCTTCGGCATCCTGCTGGGCGTCGTCGCGGCGGTGAAGAAGAACTCCATCTTCGACGCAGCCGGCATGCTGATCGCCCTGGTCGGCGTGTCCATTCCCATCTTCTGGCTCGGCATCATGCTCATCATGCTCTTCAGCGGCTATCTCCACCTGCTGCCCACGGGGGGGCGCATCAACGTGCTGCTCGAGCCCGCCGAGGTGACCGGCTTCTACATGATCGACTCGCTGCTCGAGGGCAACTGGGCCGCCTTCAAGGACGCGTTCATCCACCTCCTCCTGCCGGCGCTCACCTTGGGGATGTACTCGATGGCCATCATCACCCGCATGACCCGCTCGGCCATGCTCGATACCCTCAGCCAAGACTATGTCCGCACGTCGAGGGCCAAGGGCATCTCTGAGTTGAAGGTCATCGGCAAACACGCGCTGCGCAACTCGTTGATCCCGGTTACGACCGTCATCGGCCTGCAGTTCGGCGCGCTGCTCGGCGGGGCGCTCCTCACCGAGAGCGTGTTCGCGTGGCCCGGCATCGGCAAGTACACGGTCGACTCCATCCTGAAGTCGGACTTCCCCATGGTGCAGGGGGTCGTGCTCCTCGTGGCGGTGGTCTTCGTGACCGTCAACCTGGTCGCCGACCTGATGTATGCGTACCTCGACCCGCGTATCAAGTA
>DASRMJ010000232.1:0-4128 GCA_035647995.1 Thermoleophilia bacterium
GGACCTCCCGCACGTCTTCATTGAAGCGTTTGAGAGACCCCAAGCCACCTTCGAAGACGATGCTCCCGTCACGGACCACCCGCACCTTGGCGTTCCTGGTGATCTTCCCGGAGAGAACCTGGCAGCCCGCGATGGTGCCGATGCGCGACGCACGGAAGATCTGGCGCACTTCGACGGCACCGAGAGTCTGCTCCACGTGCTCAGGCTCCAACATCCCCATCAACGCGGCTTCGATGTCCTCGATGGCCTTGTAGATGACCCGGTAGGTGCGGATATCGACACCCTGCTCGTCGGCCGAGGCCTTCGCCGAGACAGAGGGTCTCACGTTGAAGCCGATGATGACTGCGTTCGAGGCGGCCGCTAGGTTGACGTCGGACTCGTTGATGCCGCCGACGCCCGAGTGGATAACCCGGACCTTGACCTCAGGGTGAGTGATGTTGTTGAGCGCCTCTTCCAATGCCTCGACAGATCCGCCCACGTCGCCCTTGAGCACGAGCGCCAACTCCTTGACCTCGCCCTCCTTCAGACGACGATAGAAGTCGTCGAGACTCGTGGCCCCCGCCACGCCCTTGGCGTTCATCTCCATGCGGAGACGTGCCGTTCGGCCTTCAGCCATCTGCCTCGCTTCGCGCTCATCCTTGACCGCGAGGGCTTGATCCCCCGCGGCGGGAACGCTGTTGAAGCCGAGCACCTGCGCAGGGACTGACGGCCCCGCGGCTGTAATGACATCCCCGCGGAAGTCGAGCATCGCCTTCACCTTGCCGTACGACTCGCCGCAGACGATCGCATCGCCCACGTGGAGCGTGCCGCGTTGGACGAGCACGGTCGCCACGGGACCCCGACCCACGTCGAGCTGAGACTCCACGACCACCCCGGATGCCGGAGCATCCGGGTTGGCCTTGAGCTCCTGAACGTCGGCGACCAGGAGGATCATGTTCATCAGTTCCTCAAGATGGAGTCGCTTCTTAGCGGACACCTCCACCATGACGGTGTCTCCGCCCCACTCCTCGGGTTGCAGCCCGTGATCGGACAGCTGCTGCTTGACCCGGTCGGGGTTGGCGTCGCCCAGGTCCATCTTGTTAATCGCCACAAGCATCGGCACGTCCGCCGCCCTGGCGTGGTCGATGGCTTCGATGGTCTGCGGCATGACGCCGTCGTTCGCCGCCACCACGATGACGGCCACATCTGTGACCTTGGCGCCGCGGGCCCTCATCGCCGTGAAGGCCTCGTGGCCGGGAGTGTCGATGAAGGTGACCCGGCGATCACCGTGATGCGCCTGATAGGCGCCGATGTGCTGCGTGATCCCTCCAGCCTCGCCCTTGACCACTTCCGTCTCCCGGATCGCGTCAAGAAGAGAGGTCTTGCCGTGGTCGACGTGTCCCATGACCGTCACAACCGGAGCACGCTCCACCAGGTCGGCGGGGTCGTCCTCGAAGGTGACCTCCCCCTCCTCCTCCGCGTGCTGGACCTCCACCTTCCGCTCGAACTCCTCGGCGACGATCATGATGGCGTCGTCACTCAGCGATTGGGTGATGGTGACCAACTCGCCGAGCTTCATCAGGGTCTTGATGATCTCTCCAGGCCCGAGCTCGAGGGCGTCGGCCAAGTCCTTGACCATCGCTCCGCTCGCGATCTTCACGGGCGTCTCGCTGCCGGGAGCAGCCTTCTTCTTGATCGGCGCTCGTTCCGACTCGGTGAGCCCGACCGGCCCTCTGACTCCCTTACCGACACCTCTACCGCCGCGACGCCCGGCCTGGGAGTCGATGACGACCCTGCGGCGAGATGCGGTCTCGCCGGGCTTCCACATGCGTCCACCGGGGGTGTAGGTGCTCTCGCCGCCCGCCTTGCGACGGGAAGCGCCCTTCGCATCCACCGCGACGGCCGGCGCATCAGTCTTTGCGGGCTTGCGGGTCGTGGGTGGGGCTCCGGCCGCAGCCGGACGCGGCGCCGTAGCACGCGGCGCGGCCGGCGGACGGCCTCCCGCCTGCGGCGCCTTGGCGGCGGGCTTCTCTTCGGGCTTCGGCGCCGGGGGTGCCGGTGGTTCCTCGCCCTTGCGCACCACGGTGCCCGAAGCATTGACCCCTTTGCGCATGGGAACGCCCGGGCCGACGACAGTGGGGATACCCTCGAGACGACTGCCTCGGCCCTTCCCACCACGTCGCTGTCCCGGAGCGGCCTGAGCGACGCGGGCCGCCGCGGCCTCTTGAGCCGCGCGCACCTCTTCGGCGGTAGCCACGATCTTCGGGCCGAGCGGACCGTCGGGTTTGGGGGCAGAGCGCGGACCGGGCGCGGGTCTCGTCGAGGACTTCCGTACGCCGGCTTCCTTCGCGGCAGGCTTCACGGGCGGCGTGGCCTCGGCGGCCTTCTCCGCCGCAGGCGATTCGGCGGCTACCGGCAAGTCGGTTAGGCCAAGCGTGCCCGCAGTCTGGACCTCGTCCTCGGGGCCTATCGCATCATCCGGGGCAGCCGCAGACTCGGACGCCTCCGTCTGTTCAGGCGTCTGGTCCTCGGCAGTCACCTCGGCCTCCGAGGATGTCGACTCGGCGGCCGGCTCTTCTGCGGCCAACGGGCCAAGCACGCGTTCGACGTCGGACTCCTCCACGCTGGAGACGTTACTCTTTACTTCGATGCCGGCGGCCCGCAGACGCTCCGCCAACTCGGGAGTCCCCAAGCCACGTTCCTTCGCTAACACGTAGATCCTCTTCTTCGCCACTATCGCTCACCTGCCATCGGTCCGGTTTCTTGTTCTGCCCAACTTCGGACTATCGCATGTAGCTCCGAAGCTTCGACCTCGACGTTCCGCCTGAGCGCTCTCTGAAAGCCTCTGCGCCGAATGGTCTTGTCCACACACACCAACTTCGGGCACACATAGGCACCCCGGCCGGTCCGGCTCGGACCGGCCTCCACCACGATACCCGGCGGATCCCGTTCCAGATCCAGCTGGAAGCGGATCAACTCGTCCTGACGCGCACGCCGCCCGCACCCGAGACAGCGCCGTTCCGGCTGGTGCCGCTCCCGCGGCGCCACGTGAGCCTCTGGACTACACTTCCTCGTCGTCACCCTCCGCTGCAAGAGCCTGGTGGGCGGCTATGCCGCAGTATGAACTGTCGGGCAGAGCCGCGTTGGGGCAGCGCTTGCCGGCGCCGGTAAGGGCCCGACAGCGACCGTCCATGGTCACCTCGTCCTGCTCCGTCACGGAGAACGACTGCTCTTCCTGTGACATCTCGGTCTCGGACTTGATGTCGACCTTCCACCCAGTGAGCCGATTGGCGAGACGTGCGTTCTGCCCGTCCCTGCCGATCGCGAGCGCGAGTTGGTCGTCGGGGACCACGACCGTGGCCTCCCGAGTCTGATCGTCGAGGAACACCTCCCGCACGCGGGCCGGCGAAAGCGCCTTCGCGACGAAACGCGCAGGCTCCTCGTTGAACGGGATGATGTCGATCTTCTCCCCGCGAAGCTCCGACACGACCATCCGCACCCGAGACCCACGCGGACCGACACATGCCCCTACGGGGTCGACGCCGTCGCTGTGAGATACCACGGAGATCTTCGAGCGGTACCCGGGCTCCCGGGCGACTCCCACGATCTCCACCAGTCCGTCGGCGATCTCCGGCACTTCGAGTTCGAAGAGGCGCCGGATCAACTCATCGCTCCGGCGGGAGAGGATGATGGGCGGGCCCTTAGGGTTCTGCTCCACATCCTTGATCACGGCTTTCAGGCGCATGCCGTGCTCATAGCGCTCAGTGGGCACTTGTTCGCTCTTCGGAAGAAGGCCTTCGACTCGTCCGAGGTCGACCAGCGTATAGCGGTTGTCAGACTGCTGCACGATCCCCGTGACGATCTCCCCCACCCGCGTGGAGTACTCCTTGAAGAACAGGTCCTGCTCGGCCTCGCGGATGCGCTGGTAGATCACCTGCTTCGCGGTCTGTGCGGCTATCCGGCCGAAGTCATCGGGGATGATCTCTTCGCGGTCGGCGATGGAGTAGTCTATCTCCACCTCTTCGCCCTCTTCGACATCGAGATCCGGCTCCAGGCCGGGCGGGAAGGTCAGCTGGAACACGTGTATCTCCCCGGTGTCCTGGTCGATCTCGACGTCGGAGAAGGGCACCGCGTTCGCTGTCTTGTTGT
>DASRMJ010000233.1:0-3747 GCA_035647995.1 Thermoleophilia bacterium
GCGCCGAGGAACTCGACGGGCTTCGCGTATCTGTCGATATCCTCGACCCACCGGAGGACATAGACGGCATCGAGCAGCTCGATCCCGCCCGCTACGGCATCATCGTGCGCGCTGACGACGGTCGTCAGGCCCTCCTGCTGCCCGACCTCGAAGGCGTGGACACGGCGCTCGACCAACTGCGCATAGTCTGCCGCAAGGGGGGTCTCGACCCGGCCAGGGACCGCTACCACATGCAGCGCTTCCGGGTGACTCGCCACGGCCGGCACTGAAACCGCGCACGCAAAGGGTGCGCCTCGGGTCCGGTCCGGTCTGGGCAGGTCCGGCCCGGGTCGAGCCCGACTCTCTCTTTCCCGGCATCCGACTTGCGCGTATCATGGTGTGTAGGAGGAGGACTCTTGCCGAAGGCACCTCGCATATCCCGATCCCGTCTTGACGGCTTCCGGTACCTCTCGCCGGGAAGCGACCCCGCCTGGCGTCGGGCGGTTGGTCGAGTCATCGACCTGCGCAACGTCGGCTGGGACGTCGGCGTGCGGGCGCTGGAGCGAATGGCCGGATTCCGTCGGGGAGAGCGGCTCGATTTCCACCTGCGCGCCTCTGCGCGCGACGTCATCTCGGGCAGGGGAAGGGCGGTCCGCGACGAGGTGGAGGCGCTGGCCGATGCGGTGATGAAAGCCGGAGCCTATCCGGCCCGCGAGGAGGCCACCCGGGCCCTGGCGGCGGTGATGAGTGTTCTCCGCGAGCGCGTGCCGCCGGAACTCCTGGTCAAGCTCGGCGAACAGCTTCCGCTATCCGAGGCCACGCGCCTTCGCGATGCTGTGCTTCGGCGGCTGGAGAGGGAAGAGGGCGGCCCGACCCGCGAGGGCGACCCGGTCGCCGGGCCCCCGTCAGGCTGAGACCGGCGGACCCTCCGCGGGCACGGTCGCGCGGCGTCCGTTCACCCCTCGACCTGTTTCTTCCGCCCACCCTTGGACTCGGCCGGCGGTCGCGAGGCGTGGGCCGCGGCCCGCTCGGGCTTGGTCGCGGGTCGACGGGGCTTGGCCGGGGGCGCTGCGGCCTTGGCCGCCCGCCTCGGAGCTTCGAGGGCCTGTTCGAGGACGGTCGAGACGTGGTCCACGTAGACGAACCGCATGTCCTTGATCACTTCGTCTTTGGTCTCGTCGACGTCGGCCTTGTTGCGGTCGGGGAGGAAGACCTTCGTGATCCCGGCCTGACGCGCGGCGATGATCTTCTCCTTGATCCCACCCACCGGCAGCACCTGCCCGGTGAGGGTCACCTCCCCGGTCATGGCCACTTCGGCGTCCACCGGTCGCCCGGTCACTAGGCTGGCCAGGGCGGTGGTCATGGCGACGCCGGCGGACGGTCCGTCCTTGGGGGTCGCGCCCGCAGGCACGTGCACGTGGATGTCGTGCTTCTGGAAGAAGTCCTCGGCGATGTCCATGGTGGGAGCCACGCTGCGGATGTACGTGAGGGCGGCCTGCGCAGACTCTTTCATCACGTCGCCCAGCTGTCCGGTGAGGGTGAGTTTGCCGGTGCCCGGCATGGCGCGGGCCTCGATGAAGAGGATGTCGCCGCCCGCGGGGGTCCACGCCAATCCGGTGGACACGCCCGGGTCGCTGGTGCGACGTTTCGACTCGCGGAAGAGCCTCCTCGTGCCCAGGTAGTCCTTGAGGTTCTTCGGACTGACGGTGAGTCGCTTCCTGCCTTCCTCAGCGACCTTGCGGGCGAACTTGCGCGCCACTTTGCCGATCTCCCTCTCCAGGTTGCGCACCCCCGCTTCGCGCGTGTATCCCTGGATGATGGCGCTCAGCGCGCCGTCCGTGAACTCCAGGTGCACCTTCTTCTCGAGGCCGTGTCGCTCCAGTTGTCGCGGGATGAGGTAGCGCCGCGCGATGTGCAGCTTGTCCTCTTCGGTGTATCCCGCCATGGTGATGATCTCCATCCGGTCGCGGAGCGGACCGGGGATGGTGTCGAGCACGTTGGCAGTGGTGATGAACATAATCCGAGACAGATCGTAGGGCAGGTCGAGGTAGTGGTCGCGGAAGGTGTCATGCTGCTCGGGGTCGAGGACCTCGAGCATGGCGCTCGAGGGGTCACCGCGCCAGTCGGCCCCCATCTTGTCGATCTCGTCGATCATGAAGACGGGGTTGGCGCTCTCGGCGTCGCGCAGGGCTCGGATGATCGTGCCCGGCATGGCGCCCACATACGTGCGGCGATGGCCCCGTATCTCGGCTTCGTCGCGCACGCCACCCACGCTGATGCGTATGAACTTGCGGCCGAGCGCCCGGGCGATGCTCTGCCCTAGGCTCGTCTTGCCCACGCCTGGAGGGCCGGCGAAGCAGAGGATAGGGGCGCTCGACTGAGCCTTCAGTTTCTGCACCGCGAGGAACTCCAGGATGCGATCCTTGACGTCCTCGAGGTCGTAGTGGTCTTCGTCGAGGACTCTGCGGGCGTGGGCGATGTCGAGATCGTCCTCGGTGACGACGTTCCACGGCAGCGACAAGATCCAGTCGAGGTAGGTGCGGATCACGCCGTACTCCGCCGCCGCGGCGGGCAGCTTGGCCAACCTGTCGAGTTCTCGGCGGGCCTGCTTGTCCGCGGCCTCGGGGAGCCCCGCCTCGTCGATGCGTTGTCTCAGCTCGTTGACCTCGGCCTGGGCTTCGTCGGTCTCTCCCAGCTCCTCTTGGATGGCCTTCAGCTGTTGGCGCAGGAAGTAGTCGCGCTGCGTCTTCTCCATCTCGGAGTGCACCTGGCTCTGGATCTTCGAGCCCAACTCGAGCACCTCGAGTTCGCTGCTCATCATCTCGGTGAGCCGGCGCAACCTCTTGGCCACGTCCAGCAACTCGAGCAGCTCCTGCTTCTCCCCAGTCTTCAACCGCATGGTCGACGCGACGAAGTAGCCGAGGGCGGCCGGCTCCTCGATGTTCACGGCCGCCAGCTCCAGCTCCTCCGGCAGATAGGGCACCAGCTGCACGATCTTCGTGTAGACCGAGACCAGGTTGCGCTGGAGCGCCTCCAGCTCCTTGGACTCCACCAGGACGTCGGGGAGGTCGCTCACCCGGGCCACGAGGTAGGGCTCGGTTCCGACGTACTCGTCGATCCGTATGCGTCTGATCCCTTGCACCACGATGCGGAGCGTGCCGTCGGGGGCCTTGATCATCTTCTGCACCGCGGCGAGCGTCCCGATCTGATAGGTGTCGTCGGGACCCGGCAACTCGATGTCGTCACCTCTGACCGCGGCCAAGCCCACCAGTTTGTCCTTCGCGAGTACGTCGTCGATGAGTCGCACCGACCTCGGTTGGCCCACCGCCAAGGGCATCATCGTGTCGGGGAACACCACGGTCTCTTTGAGGGGCAGGATGGGCAGGGTGGCCGGGGTGCGGCCGTCGTCGTCCGCCGAGAGGCCGCCGTTCGGTTCGGCGTTCGACGGCGCGGCGGGTCCCGCGTCGTTGCTGACGATCTCGATCTGCCCTGCCTCCGCGGCGTCCCAGTCGAAGAAGTGGTCGATGCGATCGTCGCGGCCGTCGCGTTCGCCGGAAGTCACTCCTGGCCTCCCGTGCGGTCGTCGGGCGTCCCAGCCGAGGGTGCGTCGACCGAAGGCGCGTCGGCCGCAGGCGTCTCCGCCTCCGCCTCGCACTCGTCCTCCTGGTCGCGGTTCAGAATCGGGATCCGTCTGCTGCCGCACCGATCCGCCACCGGCAGGGAGATCTCGAGGAAGCCGTGGTGGTATTCGGCCTTGGCGTTCGAGGA
>DASRMJ010000234.1:0-2597 GCA_035647995.1 Thermoleophilia bacterium
GTCCAGGTCCCTTCCCGCGAATGCGGTCGCTGCGATCCCCACGTGGGTGGAACCACCAACCAGGAGCACCGTGTCTATGCCGCGCGCCCGGAGCAAGAGTTCGAGACAGGTGCCGTGAAAGCGGAGCCTGTCAACCCCAATGAGACACTCGGCGTTCGTAATTAGTGAGCAACCTCCTGCGTGTCGGGTTTGTTGATCCACGCAGCAGTAGGAAGCGCCGGAGGTTGTGGCGGCCGAACGACGAAACGCTCCGGAGTGCGGGCGTAGGCTTCGGCCAGGACGCGGGCCCGCTTCTTGTGGAGTTCCTCTGCGCGTCCGTAGTGGACGGCGGCCGGAGTCATGAGGCCGATGCCGCCGTGCCGGTGCTCGTGGTTGTACCAGGAGAAGAACTCCCGGCAGAAGCTGCGCGCCTCTTCGATGGAAGAGAAGCGTTCCGGGAAGCCGGGCCGGTATTTCAGCGTCTTGAAGTGGGCTTCCGAGTAGGGATTGTCGGTAGAGGTGTAGGGCCGGTTATGCGTCCGGGTCACCCCAAGATCGGCGAGCAGGAAGGCCACCGGCTTGGAGGTCATGGAGCTGCCCCGGTCGGCGTGCACGGTTAAGGTACCGGGCGTGATCTTCTGCTGCAGGGCGGCCTGGGCGATGAGGGCTTTGGCGACTTCTCCCTGTTCCCGGTGTTGCACACACCAGCCCACGATGTAGCGGGAAAAGACATCGAGCACGGCGTAGAGGTAGTAGTAGGTCCACTTGGTCGGCCCTTTCAACTTCGAGATATCCCAACTCCAGACCTGGTTCGGGCGCACGGCCAGAAGCTCCGGCTTCTGGTAGCCGGGGTGCGAAAGCTGGTTGCGTCGCTCCCGGGTCTCACCCTCGGCCGCGAGCAACCGGTGCATGGTGCGCTCCGAGGCGAGGTAGCGGCCCTCGTCGAGGAGGGTGGCGTAGACCGCTGCCGGGGAGGAGTCACAGAAGCGCCCGCCGTGAAGCTCGGCGAGGGCCGCTTTGCGCTCACCCGTCGAAAGCGCCCGCGCCGGTGTGGGCCGCACCCGCGGAGTCTTCTGCGTTGGCGGCCGGCGGCGACGGTAGATGGTGGCGGGCGAGACCCCGAGCGCCCGGCAGGCGGGGCGCATCCCCACGAGGGGGGCAAGCTCCTCCACGGCCGCTTCCATCATCGTTCCGTGCTCGCGTCGGGCTCCGCGCCCCTGGGCCGGACAAGCTCGCCCAGAAGCGCGGAGACGTTTCCCTGGACTTCGATCACCCGGCGGGCCTTCTCCAGCTCGGCTTCGGTGCGGGTGAGACACCGGCGCAGCTCCGCGTTCTCCGCGAGCAGGGGGTCGGCGGGTTTGCGCCCTCGGGCTTGGGAGAGGGCCGCAAAGGCGCCCTCCTCCCGTTGCCGGCGCCAGACGGAGAGATGCGAGGAGTAGAGCCCCTCCCGGCGCAGGAGAGCACCGATCTCACCGGGACCCGTCAGGCCGTCGCACTCGCGCAGGATGCCGAGTTTGTACTCGGCCGTGAAGCGGCGCCTCCGGGGCCGCTCGATGAGTTCCGGGTTGGGGATCCCCGTCGGGGCGGTGCCCGCGGCGACCCCTGCGCTCCGCCCGCCTGCGGCTCGCTGCGCTCTGGGGTCGCCGGCTCCATTCTCTTCTGCACCCTTCCTCTGTAACAATGACATCTACGTGCTCCGATCTCGCCCTTCTTGCTCAGTAATTCCTTGGTCATGATCGTCTCACGGTATGTTGGCAGAGAGGGCACACTCCTCTTGCTCCTGGGAGCATTCGGTCTGACAGAGGCACGCGCAAACCCATCTGTATCGTTCGCCATCCCGCTTGGGCAGGGGGTAGGGCAAATCGCTTATGTACGGGGCTCGACCGAACCGTGGGGGCCAATCAGTTTCTGTGTCTTGGAGAGTGGCGACATAGCCGTGCTAGACGCGGGCAACAAGAGGATCCAGGTGTTTAACAAAGAAGGGTCTTTCCGCTATGAAGTAGACATCAGCAAGGCGAGTATCAGTCCGGTTGACCTTCGCGAATGGATGGGGGTCTTCGCCCTCCTAGAAGCGAACTCGAGCCCCAACTCCGTCGTGGTCGTCGACAAAACGGGCACCGTAGTCAGCCGGGTAGACTTGCCCGACAATCTGGCCGACCTGTCGCGGGCGCTTCGGATCGGTCGCGGCGGTGAACTCCTCGCGTTGGAAGCGGGCACGTGGATACATCCGCTGTGTGACCCATCCGGCGCATCCCTCTCACTCTCTGCGATGGCGCAGCGGCAGACCGAAACCGCCCTGCAGTATGGTGAGCCGTTCACCCTCGCAGCCCCCGGCGGACAGGTAAAGCAGACTGTGACTGCGAGCAAGACCGGGGAGCAGTATGAGTTCGCCATTCCGGGAGGGATCGGCGGCGTGTCGCCGCTTGGCTGCGATCGCGCGGGCAACTACTACTTCGTGGTCGATACGGTGAGTGGCGAGGCGGGTGCGCCGATCTCGGTGGATCGGCGGGTGGTGAAACTCGATCAGGCCCTTAAGCCACTTGGGTTCGCCAAAGTTGACCTTTCGAATAGCGTGGTGACATCCACACGAACTCTCGACGTGTCGGCGGATGGAGATC
>DASRMJ010000235.1:0-3696 GCA_035647995.1 Thermoleophilia bacterium
CTGGGTGCGTGGGCACGACGGCCACCCTGAGAACGAACGGGCCGACGAACTCGCGGTGGCGGCGGCGCGTCAGTATAATAGCCATCTAGGAGTGCTTAGATAGCCATATAGGGGTGCTGGTGGCCGCGGACGAGTTCCAGCGGCTGCGGGCTACCCGTCCGGGCTTCTGGGACGCCGCCGCCTTTCGAGAGACCTTGGACCTCACCGACATAGCCATCACAGAGGTCTATCGTGACATCCGGGACCGGAGTCCGGGGCGCGACGTGGTGGCATAGCGCCCGCGGTCTATCTCCTGGACACGAACATCCTCTCCGAGGCTCTCTCCGTCACGCCGAACCCGGGTGTCGTTAGGATGCTAGCGCGCCATCAGCGCGAATCGGCCATTGCGGCGCCCGTGTGGCACTAGAACAGGGGCGCACGGTGCCGTTCGTCGACGGGCAGATCGCCGCTACCGCGCAGGCTCACGGACTCATCCTGGTTACCCGGAACGTGCGCGACTTCGAACTGTTCGCCGGGCTCACGGTGGAGAACTGGTTCGGGTAGTCGCGTTGCGCACTGATCGAGAGCGAAAGCCGGGCCTACCGGCCTCACCCCCTTGTCGCGGAAATGATTGCGTGCAAAACTGTTTCGGCCGAAACGAAACCTCAGGGGATGTGCGCGATCATGAATCATGGCCAGGAGACCCTCCATGCTCCGACTATGGAGTTCGAGGGCGTCGATGAGCTGACGGCTCAGGTGTTCCACGCCTTCAGGAGGGCGATCCAGCTCCAGCGCCAAGTGGTGCTCAGGACGCTGTCGCAAGAGGGGGGCCACCACGGGGAGGCCTTCTGCCTTCGCGCCCTCGCCGACAACGACGGCATCAGTCAGCGCGACCTGGCGTCCATGCTCCACCTCTCCCGACCCCGGGTCACCAAGATGCTGCAGGCGCTCGAGGCGTCAGGGGTGGTGGAACGGCGCTCCGACGAGCGCGATCGGCGTCTCACGAGGGTGTTCCTCACCCCGGAGGGCCGCCACCGCGAACGAGAGCTGCACGCGAGATGGGCCGACCACATCAACCAGACTATCGGCAGCTTGTCGGAAAAAGATCGGCGCGAACTGGGACGCCTTCTCGACGAGCTCTCCGACCACACGTCGCGCATACTCAGCGACGGAGAGGAGCCCACCCCTTGAAGCGCCTTCTGCTCGTCTATCTCAGGCCGTATCGCCTGGGGATCATCGTGGTCGTGGTCTTGGCGCTGGTCCAAGCGCTCGCCAACCTCTACCTGCCTGACTTGAACGCGAAGATCATCAACGACGGCGTGGCGAAGGGTGACACCGCCTACATTCTTCGCATGGGCGGGTTCATGCTTCTGGTGACGCTGCTGCTCGGTTTGGTATCGGTCGTCCTGGTCTACTACGGCTCCAGGGTCGCCATGGGTTTCGGTCGCGACGTGCGCAGCGGACTCTTCCGTAAGGTGGAGAGCTTCTCGCAGAGCGAGATCAACCAGTTCGGCACCCCCTCCCTCATCACCCGGAACACCAACGACGTGCAGCAGGTGCAGATGTTGGTGGCCATCGGCCTTACCATGATGATCGGGGCGCCTCTCATGATGATCGGGGGCGTCATCATGGCGATGCGCCAGGACCTGCCCTTGTCCACCATGTTGGTCGTCATCATCCCGGTGATGGGAGTGGTACTCGGTCTGATCGTGGCCCGCGCGGTGCCGCTCTTCCGCTCGATCCAGGTGAAGCTCGACCGCATCAACCAAGTCACGCGCGAGATCCTCACCGGTATGCGGGTCATCCGCGCCTTCGCGCGCAGCGACTACGAGGAGGACCGCTTCGACGAGGCCAACGCCGACCTGACCGCGACCGGCCTGCGCGTCACTCGTCTCTTCGCGCTCATGTTCCCGGCTCTGTTCGCGATCCTCAACTTGTCTACCGTCGCGATCATGTACTTCGGAGGGGGCCGGGTGGCCAGTGGCGCCATGCCCATCGGGAATCTCACAGCCTTCCTCACCTACGTCATGCAGATACTCATCTCGGTGCTGATGGCGACCATGATGCTCGCTATGGTCCCGCGCGCTACGGCGTCGGCCGACCGCATCCAGCAGGTGCTCGATGTGGAGCCTTCCATCGCCGATCCGGACGCGCCGTTACAGGTGGTGAGCATCGACAAGGGACGGCGGGGTCTGATCGAGTTCAAGGATGTGGAGTTCCGCTATCCGGGAGCCGAGCACCCGGTGCTCTGCAGCATATCGTTCTCGGTGACGCCGGGCCGGACCACGGCCATCGTCGGCAGCACCGGGAGCGGGAAGTCGACTCTCATCAGTCTCATCCCCCGTTTCTACGACGTCACCGCCGGGAGCATCGAGATCGACGGCTGCGACATCCGCACAATGGCTCGCGATGATCTCTGGCACAAGATGGGGTTCGTTCCGCAGAAGGCATTCCTTTTCGCGGGCACCATCGCCAGTAACCTGCGCTTCGGTGCCCAAGATGCCACCGACGAGGACCTCTGGCACGCCCTCTCTATCGCGCAGGCGAAGGAGTTCGTGACCGAGATGCCCGAGGGGCTCGGCGCCCCTGTCACGCAGGGCGGAGGCAACGTGTCGGGCGGCCAGCGCCAGCGGCTGGCCATCGCCCGCGCCCTCGTAAAGAAACCGGAGATCTACGTGTTCGACGACAGCTTCTCGGCTCTCGACTTCAAGACTGACTCGATGTTGCGCGCGGCGCTGAAACGGGAGGTGTCGGGTGCTGCCGTGATCATCGTGGCCCAGCGGGTGAGCAGCATCATGCAGGCGGACCAGATAGTGGTGCTCGAGACCGGCGCCATCGCCGGGATCGGCACTCATGCGGAGCTCCTGGAGAGCTGCGAGACCTACCGCGAGATCGTGTACTCACAGCTATCGGCGGAGGAAGTGGCGTGAGCGCGCGCGAAGTGGGCCCCGGCGACGGCCATCCGGAGATGCCGGCCGAGCCACGCGGCTCCCGACCGCTCGGCGACGGGTCGCCGGACGCCCCGGGCCGTGGCGTCATGCCGCATGGCGCCCCCGCGCCTGGCGCCGGGGACGACGACGGTGTGAAGAAGCGACCGCCTCGTGGCCCGGGGTTCGGTCCGCCCCATCTGACCGGGTCCGGAGAGAAGGCCAAAGACTTCAAAGGTTCCTTCAAGCGTCTGGCCGCGCGGCTGCGGCCTGACTCACTGAAGATCGGCATCGTGGGGGCGCTGGCCGTCCTCAGCGTGGCGCTCACGGTGGCGTCGCCGAAGATCCTGGCGCGGGCCACCAACCTCATCTTCGAGGGGGTCATCAGCGGGAAGCTGCCGGCCGGGACGACCAAGGAGCAGGTCCTCGCCGGGCTCCGTGCTCAGGGTCAAGACCAACTGGCGAGCATGCTCTCCAACATGGACCTCACGCCTGGCAAGGGCGTCGACATGGGTGCCGTGGGCCGGGTCCTCATCCTCGTCGCGGGCCTCTATCTGCTGGGCGCGTTCTTCGCCTGGCTGCAGGGCTACATCATGGCCGGTGTCGTCCAGCGGGTGGTCTACCGCCTGCGGCGGGACGTCGACCTGAAGCTCAGCCGACTCCCGCTGCAGTACTTCGACAGTCACGCCCGCGGCGACACCTTGAGCCGCGTCACCAACGATATCGACAACATCCAGCAGACGCTGCAGCAGACGCTCACCCAGATCATCACGGCCATACTCACCCTCGC
>DASRMJ010000236.1:0-2590 GCA_035647995.1 Thermoleophilia bacterium
GCCGCCCTGTACGCCCTGGTGGTCATGCCCGCCCTCGTCGCGCTCGACAACGCCTTCACGTTGCGGGAGCTGCTGCGGGACCGCGCACCGCAGTGGATCGCGCAGGGCTTTGCGCCCGGTGGCATCCTCGTGTTGCTCGTAGTCATACCCGCCATCGTCGTGCGCCTCCGACGAGGCACGGCCCGCGAGGTCATCTTGGCCCTCTTTACCGTCATGTTCGTGGCCGCCGTTGTGTTCACCGCGACCGGGTTCCTGTTCCGCGGCCCAGGGTTCGCACTGTTTTGGCCTTGGCAGATGCCCGACGGTTACAGCCCCTGGAACGCGCTTTAGAAGGAGGACGGGTGGCACCCACCGACCACCGACCTATCGCAGCAGACGGACCCGCCGAGATCGGCGGATCGGGACCCATCAGCCAAGGAAGACCTGTGACTCGGCGAGGTTTCCTCCGCTGGGCGCTCGGTGCTGCGGGAGCGGCGCTCGGTGTTCAAGGCGCAGTGGGCTTCTGGTCATTCTTCAAGCCCCGGATCCACCCGGGAGCGTTCGGCAGTAAGGTCAGTGCCGGTCAGGTGGCGGAATTCGATCCCGGCACGGTCACACACGTGCCGCAAGGACGTTTTTACATCTCACGTCTCGAGGACGCCGGCATGCTCGCCCTGTGGCACCGTTGTACTCATCTGGGCTGCACCGTGCCTTGGCGGGAGGACGAAGCACGCTTCCGCTGCCCGTGCCACAGTTCGATCTTCAACGAGAAGGGCGAGGTCCTGGGGGGGCCGGCTCCGCGACCCCTGGATATCTTTCCCATTGAGATCGTGGACGGCGAGATTCTGGTCGACACGAGTTCTCCGATCGAGCGCGATCGATTCGAACCTTCCCAGGCGACCCAGGTCTAGAGAGGAAGGGGTTAGACACGATGCGCACCCGTGACAGCTACCGCCCACTCACCGTCGCCATCCTCTTATTGATGGTCGGCGTCTTTGCGTCGTTCGAGGTATATCTGCTCCGTGAGCCGGAGCGCGTTGCGGCCGCGGAGGCTCGCGACCGGGCCGCCGCGACTGCGGCCGGCCAGACTCTATACGCAGATAACTGCGCTATGTGTCACGGCGAGGAGGGAGAAGGCGTCGACGCACCGCCCCTGAACGACAGCAATTTCCTCCACGACACCCCGGACTCGAGGATCTTCAGTGTCATCGGTTCGGGTGTCCCGAGCACCGAGATGCCCGCGTGGAACCAGGCGCATGGCGGCCCGTTCACCGATGAGGAGATCCGACAAGTGGTGGCATACCTCCGTTCGTGGGAAGACACCGCTCCTGATCGCCTTGCCGAAGCCATGAAAGGAGATCCTGAAGAGGGCCTGGCCGTGTACGCGGCCACCTGCGTGGTCTGCCACGGCATCGAGGGCGAGGGTACGGCGCAGGGACCTGCCCTGAACGATTCCGAGCGCCTCGCCAAATTCGACGACGAGTGGTATGCCTCAACCATCGCCGATGGACGGCCGGCCGCGGGCATGCCCACCTGGGGCACAGTGCTCTCGCCCGTCCAGATCCGGGACCTCGTAGCACTGCTCCGCGCCTGGGAGCGGGGCGAGAAGGTGGAGTTGCCCGCCCCGGGCGAACTCCTCCACGAAGCAACCCACGAGCTAAGCCATGGCGATCTGGCGGCAGTGCACAAGCTGCTTGCTCAGGCGGCCGACCGGGCCACCGGCCAACTGAAGGAGGCCATTGAAGAAGCCGCGGCTGCGGCCGAGAGTGGCGACACCGATGCACTCCAACAGGCACTCGACAAAGCCATCGAACTGGCGGGGTCGAGTGCGGACATGGGTAACATGGACACGGGCGGCTCCGGGGCCGGCGCTATGCCGCCGGCCCCAGGCGAGACCGAGGCCCGGGCCGGCTTGGTCGACCTCACGGCCGGAGACCCGGCCGCAGCCCTGCCCAAGTTGAAGGTGGCGCTCGCGCTGGCTACGGGCCCGTTGAAAGAGACCGTTGAGCATGCCATCGCCGACATCGAGGCGGGCAAGGCGGAGGAAGCCCGCCGTGTACTTGAGGAGGCGCTGCCGCCAACAGGCTGAACCCGCATGCGAACGCCGGGCGGCGGCGGCGACGGCCTCAGCGAAAGCTACAGGGAATCAGCGATCCTCAGGGGGGACCATGAAGAACGGCATCGGGGTCAACTTCCGCGACACGGCCATCGTCATCGGAGTGGCAGTCGTCATCCTAGGTTTCATCTACCTCGCGATACTCGGGGCTTATGCCTTGCGGTAGGAGTCGTGTACCCTGAACGACCATCCGGACGCGCACGCATCTTCGAGCGCCTACTGATTCAACACTCGGGCAGAAATCCGCGAGGGAGAAATCCGCGGGGCGCGGCGAACGAACGCGTCGCGTTCCGCGATTTAGAGCCACGGGCCACCGGCTCCGGTAGGAAGCCACGAGGTGCCGCAAAGCGGGTGACCGCCGCATTGGATTCTTCAGAAGTCACGACGCGCAACTGTATGCGCACGTTCTTCCGTGTAACCTCGTCGAACCCCTCGATGTCAATCGTGTTCTCTACCATAGCCGACAACCTGCCTCTCTCCGACATTTCTCGCGGG
>DASRMJ010000237.1:0-2959 GCA_035647995.1 Thermoleophilia bacterium
CTGAGCGAGGCGTTGCGCGACACCATGATCGCCGGGGTGAGATTCCGCCACCCCGAGTACACCGAGGCGGAGGCGCGCTGGGCCACTGTCCGGCACCTCCTGGGCGATGACCTTTTCGCCGCGGCCTATCCCGACGCGCCACGCCGGGCATTCGCATGGGAGGCGCGCGGCACATGACCCAGATCCGCATTCTGGGCGAGATCCTCGATATCCTCGCCGACCTACACATCCCGCACATGGTCGTAGGGTCGTTCGCCAGTGGCTTTCACGGAGAGTTCAGAGCCACACAGGACGCCGATCTGGTGATCGATCCGACCGTGGAGCAGCTGGACGCTCTCCTGGAGCTCGTCAGTGGCGACTTCTACGTCTCGCCCGAGGCTGCGGCTGAGGCGCTCTCGCGCCGCGGCCAGTTCAACCTGGTGCACTTCGACTCCGCCTGGAAGATCGATCTCATCATCCGCAAGGAACGCCCGTTCAGCCGAGAGGAGTTCGCCCGTAGACAGGAGGGGAACCTCAGCGGCCGACAGGCCCCGGTCAACTCCCCTGAGGACGTCATCCTGGCCAAGCTGGAGTGGGCCAAGAACTCCGGCTCAACACGGCAGATCGAAGACGCAGCCGGGGTGATCGCGGCGTGGGGCGGCGCACTCGACTGGGACTACATCGACCACTGGGCGCGTGTGCTGTCAGTGGAAGATCTGCTTGCTCAGGTGCGATCGCCAATCAGCGGCAACGAAGGCTGACCCCAAGCGCGCGCTCAACGTCGCGGGCTACGCCTGAATCCTCACTCCTCCAGCCAGGAGTCGGGAGATACCCCCGCGCCTCGCGCTAGGTGTTCGCCATCCCACGAGACGAGAGCGCTCCCCGCGCCATCCGCCGCCGCCACGTACAGGGCGTCGGCGCCACAGAGGAATCTTTCCGTGCCCATTTCGAAGGAACGCGCGAGGAGTGGACCGTCCATGGGGACGTAGCTCACGAAGTCAGGGGCAAGCATCGCTTCGGTCAGTCGCCTCGCGCCTTCAGCGTCCCTGCTCCTGCGGGCCAACGCACATCCGACCTCAACAAGAACGATCGCGGGGGCGACCAGTCGGAACCCACGGCGACCGACCTCGGTGAGGAAGATCCGGCTCACGTCACACCGAGGGTCGGAGGCGTCAGCGGCGGCAACCCACACGCTGGCATCGACCGTTACCGCCCTCATCGCGGCTCTAGTCGGCCCCGAGCTTCTTCCAGGAGAGAGCGCGCCGTGGATTCTGACGGAGCGTCCTTCAAGGTCTCGTCAGCCAGACGAAACCAGTCCGCAAGCCACTGATCCGCGGTAACACCTGGAAGGGGCGGCTCGCCTTCCAGCCATCGGCTGTACAGCTCGATGGTCACTTCCCGGACGGGGCGGCCCTCAAGCGCACTCTTCGCCTTGACCCGGCGGTACAGGTTCTCGGGGATGTCCAAAGTCGCCTTCATGCCTTCACGATAGCAGGTTAACTGTATTCCTGGCAATACTGGCCCCATGGCGCCGTCCCATCGGTGCCTCTCCCCCGCGCACGCCGGCGGCTCCGAGCCCGCCATGCTACACCTTGTGGCGCTCGCGGAATCCCCGCTCGATGTCGCGCTGTGCGTCCTTCTTGGCGAGGTCCTGGCGCTTGTCGTAGGTGGCTTTGCCCTTGGCCAGGGCGACCTCCACCTTGGCCCGGCCGTCCTTGAAGTACATCTTCGTGGGCACGAGAGTGTAGCCGGCGCGCTGGATCTTGCCGACCAGGCGCTTGAGTTCGTGACGATGCACGAGGAGCTTGCGATTGCGCAGTGGATCGTGGTTGAAGACGTTCCCCTGTTCGTAGGGGCTGATGTGGACCCCGATCAGCCAGAGTTCGTTCTCTTTGACCGATGCATACGAGTCGCGCAGGTTCGCCTTGCCTACGCGGAGCGACTTGACCTCGGTGCCCGTGAGCACGATGCCGGCCTCGAAGGTCTCCTCGATGTGGTAGTCGTGGAAGGCCTTCTTGTTCTGGGCGATGAGCTTGTAGCCGGTGTCTCTCATAGGGCGGGAAGTATAGCAGCGGCCGAGGCGGTGCCGCACGCGGGCCTCAGGTCGCGGTCAATCCAGAAACAGCTCCAGATCGACCTTGCCCCGAGTCTGGTCCACAGCCGTCACCCTCACGGTGACGAGGTCGGCAAGGCGGAAGGCCGCGCCCGTGCGCCGGCCCACCAATGCCGACTCCAGTTCGTCCAACTCGTAGAAGTCGCCCGGAAGCGCGCGGGCGGGCAGGAACCCCTGGTAGAGCCGGTCGAACAGGACGAAAGCCCCGGCGTGGACGAAACTCACGATCTGTCCGTCGAACGTCGCATCCCAGCCGTCGCGGTCGAGCCGGGCCTTGAGCAGGAACGCCAATGCGATGTCGTCGGCGGTGAGTTCTATGCGGGACGCCTCCCGCTCTTTGACCGAGCAGAGCTCGGCCCACTCATCGAGAGTCGACGTGGTAGGAACCGGAGCCAGCCCCAGGCGGGCCAAGAGACCGCGGTGCACCACCAGGTCGGGATACCGCCGGATGGGCGAGGTGAAGTGACAGTAGGTGCCCAACGACAGACCGAAGTGGCCAATGTTCTGGGTCTGGTAGACGGCGCGACTCTGGGCGCGCAGCACCTGCTGCTGCAGCGCCGCCTTGCCACGTTGCCGGGGCGTCGAGGAGTCGATCCACTCCGACGTCTCGATCATGACCCGGCGCACGTCTGCGGCGGTGGCGGTCATGGGGTCGAACCGCGGGGTGGGCAGATCGAGCGACGACAGCAGATCGAGCAGATGGTCGAGCCGGAAGGGATCGGGAGCATCGTGCACCCGGTAGAGAGTCAGCACCTGCTCGCGTTCGAGATAGGTGGCCACCTGCTCGTTGGCCAGGACCATGTAGTCTTCGATGAAGTTGTGGCTGGCGAGCTCCTCGGAGGGGTGGGCCTCGCTCACTCCTCCGTG
>DASRMJ010000238.1:0-4765 GCA_035647995.1 Thermoleophilia bacterium
CGCTCCCGGTTCCCACGTCCACGACCGCCGGCACTGACAGGGGAGTCGGGCGTGGGGACACAATGGTGCCTGCGACGGCTTCGTCCGCGGCGGCCCCACAGCCGCCCGCCTCCAAGACCGGGTGTAGCCGCAGCCACTCCAGGACCGCGTCCACCAACTCTTCCGTCTCGGGGCGAGGGATCAACGTGGCCGGGGTGACTTTCAGCGTGAGGTAGCGGAAGGAAGCGCGGCCCAGGATGTAGGCGACGGGCTCCCGCTTCCCCCGACGCGCGACCAGCGCCCGATAGGAATCGACCTCGTCTGCGCCCAGAGGCCGGTCGAAGTGGGTGTAGAGATCGATGCGGCCCACTCCGAGCGCGTCGGCCAGCAGCAGTTCTGCGTCCAATCTCGGCGAGGAGGAGCCGCGCTCGCGCAAGAAGCCGGTCGAGACCTCGAGGAGTTCCGCTATCCGCCAGGTGCGCATGCGCCGTCCGGCCGCCGGGGGAGACCCGCCGCTAGAACGTGGCCTCCGTCAGCCGCTCGGCACGATCCCAGGCGACCAGAGCCTCGGTGAACTCCTCCAGCTCTCCCTCCAGGATGGACTCCATCCGATGGGAGGTAAGGCCCACCCGGTGGTCCGTCACCCGGCCTTGCGGGAAGTTGTAGGTGCGCACCTTCTGTGCCCGGTCTCCGGTGCCCACTTGGCTGCGTCGGGTCGCGGCCTCCTTGGCGTCCTTCTCCTCGTCGGCCATGGCCTGCAGGCGCGTACGCAGGATGCGCATGGCCTGTTCCTTGTTCTGCAGCTGTGACTTCTCGTCCTGGCACGACACCACCAGCCCCGACGGCAGATGTGTGATCCTGACGGCGGAATCGGTCGTGTTCACCGATTGACCGCCGGGTCCGCTCGAGCGGTAGACGTCGACGCGAAGCTCGTTGGGGTCGATGCTGATCTCGACCTCTTGGACCTCGGGCAACACCGCCACCGTGGCCGTGGAGGTGTGGATGCGTCCGGTGGACTCGGTCACGGGCACGCGCTGCACCCGGTGCACTCCTGATTCCCACTTGAGGACGCCATACGCGCCCCGGCCCTTGACCTCGAAGATGATCTCCTTGAGACCTCCGATGGGTGACTCGCTCGTGGTGAGCACCTCGTGCTTGAACCGGAGTCGTTCCGCGTACTTGGTGATCATGCGGTAGATCTCGGCGGCGAACAGCGCAGCCTCGTCGCCCCCCGCCGCCGCGCGCACCTCCACGATGACGTTCTTCTCGTCGCGGGGGTCCTTGTCGAGACTGGCGGTGCGGATGTCTTCGTCGATGCGCTCCAGATCCTCCAGAGCCTGCCTGCGCTCCTCCTGGATGAACTCACGCATATCGGGATCGAGGTCCGTCTCGCTCAGCATCACCTCGGCTTCGGCAGCGGCAGCCTGCGCCGCGCGATACTCCGCGGCCAAGCGGTAGGCGTCGGCTAGGTCGGAGTGCGCTCTCGACACCTCGGTGTACCGCGCCTGGTCATCGAAGATCGCGGGGTCGGACAACTCCGCCGTGATGGCTTCCTGTCGCTCGATGATCTCTCTGACCAACTTCTCTATCATTCTTCTCTTCTTCCTTTGGAGCCCGCGTCAGAACAGGCGCAGCCTCAGACTGAGCCCTACTTCGCGCCCGGCAGCACCATGCCCCGCGGGTCGGGCTCTCCCCCGGCGTCGACCCGGAGGACCTCCATCAGTGCCGCGATGGCCACCTCGATCTGGTCCGCCGAAGGCTCCCGGGTTGTGAGACGCTGCAGCTTGAGGCCAGGCCACAACACGACCTTCGAGATCACGCCATCCTTATGCCTACCCGCGAACCGGATCACCTCGTACGAGAGCCCCGCCACTATCGGGATCCCCACCAGACGCGACAACACGAGCAACGGCAGGCTCGGTTTGCCGACAATCGAGAACACGATGATCGCCATGACCATGACGACAAGGAGGAAGGCCGTTCCGCAGCGCGGATGCAGCGTGGTGAAACGGCCAGCGTGAGCAGGATCGAGTTCCTCTCCGGCTTCGTACGCGTGGATGACCTTGTGCTCCGCCCCGTGGTACTCGAAGACGCGCCGCAGATCGGGGATGAACGAGATGGCGCCCACGTACGCGAGGAAGATGGCGATCCGGATGAGCCCCTCAACCAGGTTGAAGACGAACGGGTTGGAGAAAGTTTGCTCGAAGTACTTCACCACTGCCAGCGGCACCACGACGAACAGTACGACCGCGAGACCGATGGCCACCACGAACGTCGCCGCCATCTCCTTCCAGCCGAGACCCGCCGGAGCCTTCGGCTCGGCCGCGCTCTCGACGTCACCGGCCTCCGCCGTCTCCGGGTCACCATCCAGACTCAGGTTGGCCGAGAGGCCCAGGGCTTTCATGCCCAGCACCAACGAGTCCACGAGGGTCACCACCCCCCGGAGGACGGGCAGCTTCAGCACGGGGTAGCGGTCCCCGACAGGATCGAGTGCGAAGGAGTGGCGCGCGATGACTCCCGAAGGCTGCCGCACCGCCAACCCCCACGAGCGTTTGCCCCGCATCATCACACCCTCGATGACCGCCTGGCCACCGACGGAGTGCTCGGCCACCGGGCAGCCAACGGCGTGCTGAGTCGCCGAGTCGCCACCGACGGCGCGTTGGGTCGCCGCGCAGTCGACGGCGTGCGTGTGGCCAGCCGCCTGACCGCCCGTCGCGTTCTTGTGCTCAGACATCAGACCCACCGTCAGCCCCCCACATGCTCAGATTGTCGACGCGTCGCACCTCGTGGCAAGAACGACACCGTGCTTCGTAGGACTCGGTGCCGCCGACCTTGATCAGAGGGTCGTGCTCGCCGGCCGGACGGCCGTCGATGAGCCGCTGCGTGCGCGACGCCGGCGCGCCACATCGGGCGCATATGGCCTGTAGCTTGTCGACGAACTCGGCGGTGGCCATCACCCGGGGGATGGGGCCGAACGGCTCTCCCCTGAAATCCTGGTCGAGCGCCGCCACGATGACCCGCTTGCCGCGGTCGGCCAGGAACGCGGCCACGTGCGGAAGTTCGTCGTCGAGGAACTGGGCCTCGTCCACGGCGATCACGTCGGCGCTCTCGATATCCGGAAGCAGCAGGATCTCGTCGGCGCGCTGCACGCAGTGGGCGTCCCAACCGCGACCGTCGTGGGAGCTGATGCGGGTGGCGTCGTACCGCACGTCCAGCGCCGGCTTCACCACGATGATGGTCTGGCCGGCGATGGAGGCGCGGCGCAGTCGTCGCATGAGCTCTTCGCTCTTGCCACTGAACATGCTGCCACAAATGACCTCTACCCAGCCGTCGCGCTGGGGCAACTGCCGCATCGATCTCTCCCGGGGTACCTAGGTGGATTGGGTGACCGGGCGGGCGACCACCGAGGAGAAGTCCATCTCCTGGATCTCGACCTCAGAATACTCCGTGCCGCAGGCCATCTTGCCTTCGGGACAGGAATCGATCACGCACCCAGGACCGGTCTTCTCGAAGAGAGTGGGCGCAACGGCGGTGACGAGATGCCGCATGGCCCACGCCAACCGATTGATCTCCCACTGGGCCCGACGACAGCAGCGCACGCGGAAGAAGTGCCTCAGTTCGCGGGCGTTCATGGTGACCACGATCTTGGTCTCGGCGGCATTGGGCAGGACGAAGCGGGCGTCTTCCTGCACGGTCTCGTTGGCGTAGCCCTGCTCCAGCCCCAGTTCCACCAGCTTGTCGTACGCGTGGCGGGCCTGCTCCATGGCTTCGAGGAAGACCGCCTTCGCCGCCGGCACCGCGTCGATGTTGGGAGGCACGACGAAGTCGTCGCCGGTGCCAAACCGCACGTAGCGCTGCGACTGCTGGTTGTACGACGCGAGACGGTGACGCACCAACTGGTGCGAGCAGGCCCGGGAGATGCCGTCGACCGCAAACGTGAACGAGGCGTGCTCAAGCGCGCTGTGATGGCCCGAGCCCACCAGGATGCGGACCATGCGCACGACATCCTGCGCGCCCATCTCCTCGTGAAGGTCGGCCGCGCTGAGGGGCGCATAGCACAGGCGCCCGGCAGCGGCCACAGCCCTGTCAGGCGCAGGGGTGTGTTGGAGGAGTGATACTCGCAGTGAGGCCGGCACGCGCTTCCCGGACTAGCTCTGGGTGGTGCGCCCGAGCTTCTTGTTGAAGCGCTCCACCCGGCCGCCGGTGTCGACAAGACGCTGCTTACCCGTGTAGAACGGATGGCAGACGGAGCAGATCTCCACCTTGATGTCGGGCATGGTGGATCTGGTGGTGAACGTCTCGCCGCACGAGCAGTGGACGTTGCTCTCCATGTATTCCGGGTGAATGTCGGTCTTCATGAGTCCTCCGATGTTTCACGGCCTGGGCCGGGGACGTTCTGGTTGAAAGTGAGCGAGTAATGATAGCACGGGGCGGCAAGGCCGTCGCCTTCGCGAGTTGCTCGACGCTGAGCGGGAGGAGGAAGCCGAGCTGAAGCGGTGAGCTGGGCTGAGAGCAGCCCGGAAGGCGACTTACAGAACTTCTGAGACACAACCCAAGCTCAGACCAAAGGTGCATAGCATCCACCCAACCCGTGAAGCATGCTCACTACTACATGCCTGGCAAGGGATCATGAACTCAGCCGATCTCTGCGCGTGCCCCGAAGGCGAGGACAAGACGGTGATCGAAAACGCACCACGACCAACAGCGCCAAGTCGCCTCGTTGTCACCGTTCCCCGCACGGCTCTCGCGGCACCGCGTCGCGCCCCAACCCCGGCACGGTCAAATG
>DASRMJ010000239.1:0-3049 GCA_035647995.1 Thermoleophilia bacterium
CGGGCGCCCGCCGCCGGGTCCTCCGGGGCGGGCGCCCGATCGACCGTGCACGGCACGACAGGCTCGGGTCCGGATCTCGTGCTGCTGGGCCTTGGCGAGAACGGGCACACGGCCTCCTTGTTCCCGCACGCGACTGCCCTCGGGGAGCAGGAGCGCTGGGTACTGGAGGTGTTCGTGGACGCGGCGGCCGGCGCGGGCACCAGCGCCGCCGGCGCCGACATGTGGCGGGTCACGACCACCGCTCCCTTCATCAATCGAGCGGCCGCGATAGTGTTCTTGGTAGCGGGCGTGGCGAAGACCGCCACGGTCAAGGAGGTGATCGAGGGACCGTACGACGCCGACAGGCTGCCCGCGCAGCTCATCAGTCCGGCGGGCGGCGACGTGCGCTGGTATCTAGACACGGAGGCGGGGAGTCTCTTGGTGCGGTAGGGGGCGCCTCGTAGGCGAGGTGTGGGCGCCGCCGACCGCCGGGCGCGGGCGCGCCGGGTCCTGCGGGCCGGACTTGGGTATCATGTCGTGCAGGCTGCGTCGTTCGGTCCGCCATACGGGGTCACGAGCCCGCGAACAGCGCACCTCACGCTACGAGAAGAGGGAACGATGGCCACTTTCATCTCGAGTCCCTTCACGGTGGGTCTCTCCGAGGAGCTTCCGCCGGCGGAGAGCTTCGCCGAGGGGATCCGGCGGGCGCCCGCCCGCGGCTTCACGCTGTCTCCGGCCGACACGGTGGTCGCCGTCAAGAATGCCCTGCGATACGTTCCGGTGAATCTGCACGAGGCGCTCGCCCCAGAGTTCCTCCACGAGCTGCGCACGTATGGCCGCATCTACGCCTACCGCTACCGGCCCCGGGGCGACATCGCGGCGAAGCCGATCGACGAGTACACGGGCATCCTGGAGGCCCGGGCGCTCCAACTCAACATCGACAACAACCTCGCCTTCGACGTGGCCTTGTATCCCTACGAGTTGGTCACCTACGGCGAGACCGGCCAGGTGTTCCAGAACTGGCTGCAGTACCGGCTGGTCAAGCAGTACTTGGAGGTGATGACCGAGGAGCAGACCCTCGTGATCGCCTCCGGTCACCCTGTGGGTCTCTTCCCGACCCATCGGAACGCTCCGCGGGTGATCAACACCAACGGGCTCATGGTCGGCGAATTCGACAACCCGCGCGACTTCCACTACGTCACGCAGATGGGCGTGGCCAACTACGGGCAGATGACCGCCGGCGGATGGATGTACATCGGTCCGCAAGGCATCGTCCACGGCACCTATCTCACGCTGCTCAATGCCGGGCGCCTGTATCTGGGCATCCCCGACGACGGCGACTTGGCGGGGCGGCTCTTCGTCACCTCTGGACTCGGCGGCATGAGCGGGGCTCAGCCCAAGGCGGCCGACATCGCCGGCGCCGTGAGCATCACCGCCGAAGTGGATTCATCCAGGATCAAGACCCGGCTCGAACAGGGTTGGGTGCAGCGGGCCTCGGCGGACCTCTCCGAGGTCTTTGCCTGGGCCGACCAGGCCCGTGCGGCGCGCACCGCCCTCTCGATCGCCTACCACGGTAACGTGGTCGACCTGTGGGAGTACGTTGTGCGCGAGAGCATCCCGGTGGAACTCGCCAGCGACCAGACCTCCTGTCACGCACCCTACGACGGCGGCTACGTCCCCCAGGGCACGAGTTTTGAGGAGTCGCGCGAGCTCCTAGCCCGCGATCCCGACGAGTTCGCCCTGCGCGTGAACGCGTCACTCGCGCGCCAGTTCGATCTCATAGGCGTCATGGCGTCACGAGGCACCCACTTCTGGGACTACGGCAATGCCTTCCTCAAGGCGGTGTTCGACGCGGGCGTGTTGAGGGTGGCGGCGAACGGCAGCGACACGCGGGACGGTTTCGTCTTCCCCTCCTACGTTGAGCACATCATGGGGCCGCTCTGCTTCGATCTGGGCTACGGACCGTTCCGCTGGGTGTGCACCAGCGGCGACCCATCCGACCTAAGGAAGACCGACCGGGCTGCGATGGAGTGCATCGACCCCGGCCGATGCGGGCAGGATCGCGACAACTACATCTGGATCCGCGACGCCGAGAAGAACCGGCTGGTCGTGGGGAGCCAGGCCCGCATCCTCTACTCCGACGCGGAGGGGAGGGTGCGCATCGCCCTTCGCTTCAACGACATGGTGCGGCACGGCGAGATCGGGCCGATCATGATCGGCCGCGATCATCACGACGTGTCCGGGACCGACTCCCCCTATCGTGAGACCGCGAACATCTACGACGGCTCACGTATGATGTCGGAGATGGCACACCATTCGTGGGCGGGTGACGCGGTGCGTGGCATGACCTTGGTGGTACTCTCCAACGGAGGCGGCACGGGAGTGGGCAAGGCGGTCAACGGCGGGTTCGGATTGGTTTTGGACGGCTCGGAGCGCGTCGACGGCATCATCCGCAGCGCTCTGGAGTGGGATGTCGTGGGCGGGCTGGCACGACGGAGTTGGGCGCGCAACGCTCCCGCCATGGAGACCGTGGCCGCCTGGAACCAGGCCCACCGCGAGAACGGGCGCGTCACCGTGCCGTACTTGGTAGAGGACGGACTGTTGGAGACACTCGTGAAGGGCGGCCACGCCTAAGATGGAACTCTGGTACACCCACCTCCTGCGGGAGACCATCGACCAAGACAGCCTGCTCGTGCAAGGCAACCGGGCCTGCGCCCTCGGGGCCTTGGACGCCGGCATCCGCTTCTTCGCCGGCTACCCCATCACCCCCTCCTCCGAGGTCATGGAGGTCATGGCTCGGGAGCTGCCCCTGGTGGGGGGCGTGTTCCTGCAGATGGAGGATGAGATCGCCTCCATCTGCGCCTGCATCGGGGCCTCCCTCACCGGAGGGGTGGCCATGACCGCCACCTCCGGTCCCGGCTTCTCCCTCATGCAGGAGGCCCTGGGCTACGCCATCATGGCCGAGGCTCCCTTGGTGGTGGTGAACGTCATGCGCATGGGCCCCTCCACCGGTCGGCCCACCGCCCCCTCCCAAGGCGACGTCATGCAGGCCCGCTGGGGCACCCACGGT
>DASRMJ010000240.1:0-2495 GCA_035647995.1 Thermoleophilia bacterium
CCGCGGCCCCTCCCGCCACACCTTCGACACCCGCCGCGGCCCCGCCCGCGCCCGCGGCGTCCGAGCCGACACCCGACTTCTTCCGTCCGACGCCACGCCGGGAGAAGAAGCCTCCCAGCTCCGCCACGTCCCACGTCGGCGCTCCCGAAGTGTCGAGGAGATCACGACCAGACCCGCGCCGCGGGTCTGGGGAAGGTCGTGTTCGGCCCCCCCTAGTTCGAGTGGCCGTGCTGGCCACCCTGGTGGTCGCGCTCGTTGTTGTCGCCCTCTTCGGGGCCATGGAGCTCGGGCTGCTGTCGCTTCTCAGCGGCGACTCCGCGGGTGCCGGAAGCACGAACACGACCGTGGCGGCCGGTGCGACGGAGAGCACAGCGCCCGTGACGTCCGGATCGGGTGCGCCTACTACGACTGCCCGCGCGGCGACCACGACGCTCCTGGCCTCGACCACTACGACGACGGCCGCTCCGGTCGCCGTCCCGTTCTCTCTCGTCCTGAAGGCGAAGGAGGACGTGTGGGTGGAGTTCCGGGACGCGGCGTCCGGTGAGGCGCTGTTCGTGGGCATGGTCGCCAAAGACGAGTCGAAGACACTGGATGCCGCGGGCCCCGTGAACGCGGTCGTCGGCAAGCCTGGGGCGCTGTCTCTCCGGGTCGAGGGCAGGAGCGTGGAACCGCCCAACTCGTTCCGCTGGCTCGTGAGTTCCACCGGGGCAGAAGACCGACCTTGACGCGCTCGATGCGCAGCGTATCGGGTTGCAGCGGGCGCCGCCCCGGCGCATCAGATCGGAGGTCCAGCGAGGTCGTACGGGGCGCGGCGCGGGCGCCCGCCGATCGCCTCTTACTTCGATTGCTTGTATGCATGACGGTCCATACACTAAACTAGCCACTCATGGATGCCCACGAACTACCCGCGGACCAGCTCGAGACCATCGAACTCGGTGACTATCTGCGAGTCATCCGAGAGCGCAAGTGGATAATCATTGCGGCGGTCGCGGTAGTAGCGGCAGCGGCACTCATGTTCTCTCTTCTAAGCACTCCCAAGTACCGGGCTTCGTCCCAGCTCCTCTACAAGGTCTCGAATCTGGACGTCACGCTGTTCGGCTCCCGCGTCTTTGAGGTGCGCGACCTGAACCGCGAGCTGCAGACCGGCGCGGGAATGGTGCGCCTCAACACCGTTGCGGATGCGGTCGCCCAGGAGTTGAGTTCCGGCTACACCACCGAGCAGCTTCTGGGAATGGTCGATGTTCGCCCCGATGCGCAGACCAACTTCATCGACATCACGGCCACCAGCGTCCACCCGGCCGAAGCGGCCGACATCGCAGACGCCTTCGCGCAGAAGTTCGTGGACTCCCGTCGCGTCGCCGACCGCGCCGTGGTCGCCGAGGCCCGGAAGCTGGTGAACGAGGAGATCGCCTCGCTCACGCCGCTCGAGGCGGCTTCCGAGCGCGGACTCATGTTGCGCGACAAACTCCAGGAACTCGAGATCCTCGAGTCCATGCAGACCGGCGGCTACGAGATCGTACAGCTGGCGACCGTGCCCATCTCGCCTTTCAGTCCGCAGCCGGTGCGCAACGGGATACTCGGCCTCGCCGTCGGCTTGGTCCTGGGACTGGGTCTGGCCTTCCTGCTCGAGTATCTCGACCGGCGCATCAAGGACGACGACGTGATGGCGCACGAGTACGGCGTGCCGGTGCTCGCGCGTGTCCCGATGGTGGGGAAGAAATGGGTGCATTCGAGCGGTGCGCGCTCCGCCGCGCCGATCGGATTCATGTCGGCCGAGTCGGCCATCCTCGAGTCGTTCCGCACGCTGAGGTCGAACCTGCACTACTTCGAGGTGGACCGACCCCTGCACACGTTGATGATCACGAGCGCGTTGCCCCAAGAGGGGAAGACTGTGACTTCGGTCAATCTTGGTCTCAGCTTGGCGCTCTCGGGGTCCAAGGTGATCATCCTGGAAACGGACCTTCGTCGGCCGCAACTCCAGAACTACCTCCAGATCGGCAACGACGTGGGGATCTCCAACGTCTTGGCAGGCTCTCACACCTTCGCGGAGGCCATGCAACTGGTGCGCGTCGATGACTTCATTCCGGCTGAGAGCCGCAGGTCCGGACCCGGCAACGGGGGGTCGTCCGGTTCACTGATGCAGAAGAACCTCTACTGCATCACCTCCGGCCCCCTCCCGCCGAACCCCGCCGAACTACTGGCGAGCGCGAAGATGGCTGAACTCCTCACGGTGGCGGCCGAGGCGGCCGACTACGTCATCGTCGATACGCCGCCGCTCCTGCTGGTGTCCGACGGGCTGGCCATATCGAACCTGGTGGACGGGGTCATCCTCACCTCCCGCATGCGTAACAGCACCGTGGACCAGGCGAGAGAGGTGCGCCAGGTGCTGGCACGAGTCTCAGCGCGGACCATCGGTGTGGTCGCGACCGGGGTTCCGCGCACCAAGGGCTACTACTCGCGGTACGGCGGCTACGCCGGGTACGGCTACTAGGCGG
>DASRMJ010000241.1:0-7851 GCA_035647995.1 Thermoleophilia bacterium
TCGCGCCCGCGCCTCGTCGAGCAACCGAGTCCACACCGAGGCGTCATGCTGTCTCCAGCCGGTGAAGCCCCACGTGCTGCGCAGCAGCCCAGGAGCCACATCGCCCACCATCAGTGCCGCCTCGATGGGCAGAGTGCCCGATCCGCACAGGGGATCCAGGAACCCGCCACCGGCGGCGGCGATCTCCGGCCATCCTGCGCGCACGAGTATCGCCGCCGCCAGGTTCTCTTTGAGCGGCGCCAGCACTTGGCCCCCCTCCTCGCGATACCCGCGACGATGCAGGGCCGCCCCCGACAGATCCAGGCCCACGACGGCGGTCTCTGCCGTCGCGTGCGCATAGACGCGGAGGTCGGGGTGGCGGATGTCGATCGAGGGGCGGACTCCGGTGGACTCGCGGAACCGGTCGACGATGCCGTCCTTGACACGCAGGGCGCCGTAGTGGGTGTGCGTGATGGACGAGCCGGACGCGGTGAAGTCCACGGCCAACGTGCCGGTGGGAGCGAGGTGATGCTCCCAGGAGAGCGCCTTCACTCCCTCATACAGGTCGTCGGCATCGGCGGCCGGCACCTCGGCCAGCGGAAGGAGCACCCGGCTCGCCAGCCGTGACCACAGGCACACCCTGTAGGCAGTTTCTATCGTGCCCGCGAAACTGCAGCCCGCTCTCACCTCCTTGACGCCCGCCGCGCCGAGAGCGCGCAATTCGCCGGCGAGCAGCGGTTCGAGCCCGCGCGCCGCAGTGGCAAACAAGCGCAGGTGGACCTCGGCCGGTCCGGGATGAGTTGTGTCTTCGGGCATGCGTCTCCTTGCCTGGCGGAGCACCTGGTCAGGTCTCAAGCCTCCGCAGCGCCTATGATACTCTCCAGACTGAGGCGACCCTGCGGGAGGTAGCGTGACACCTTTCACACCAGAGCCTAGGTCACGGTGGACGACAGCCAGGCCGTTCGTGTTGGCGGCCTCCGGGATCGCGGTCCTCACGGGACTTTGGATCGAGTCGAAGAGCAACTACACGCTCTTCCACACCCTGGCCGAGATGTTCACGGTGGCCGTCTCGTTCTCCATCTTCATGATCACCTACAATACGCGCCGGTTCCTCCGGAACAACTACCTGCTGGTCCTGGGCACCGCCCTGCTCTTCATCGGGTTCGTGGACCTCCTCCACGCTCTCACATACAAGGGTGTGGAAGTGTTCTCCGCGGACGATTCCAACCGCCCGACCCAACTGTGGCTGGCGGGTCGCTACCTCCAGGCGGGTGTGCTGCTTGCAGCCCCGGCGGCGTTGACCCGCGCGACGATCAAGACCCGGCACATACTGCCGATCCTCGCGCTTCTCACCGCCGGGCTACTCGCCTCGATCTTCGTGTGGCCGATCATGCCGACGGCCTTTGGCGCGAGCGGCCTCACCACATTCAAGGTCGTGAGCGAATACGCGATCTGTGTGGTGCTGCTCGGTGCGCTCCTTCTTCTCCTGCTCCACCGCCGTCACTTCGAGCCTCGGGTGACGGCCATGCTGGCCGGGTATCTCGCGCTCACCATCCTCTCTGAGTTGGCGTTCACCCTGTACTCCGATCCCTACGGCAACGCCAACCTGGCGGGACATCTCATCCGGATCTTGGCCGTCTACCTGGCGTACAAGGCGATCGTCGTGACGGGGTTGGTGAAACCCTATACGCTGCTCTTCCGCGAGCTCAAGATCAGCGAGGAGCGTCACCGAGCGGGTGAGGAGCGTTTCGAGCAGATAGCCAACGTGCTCCAGGAAGCTCTCCTTACCGTGCCCGACGAGGTGCCGGGCATCGAGTTCGGCCACCTCTACCAGTCCGCCACCTACGCCACGAGGGTCGGGGGAGACTTCTACGATCTGTTCGAATTGGATGGCGGCCGCATCGCCGTGATCGTGGGTGACGTCTCGGGCAAGGGACTCCCGGCGGCGACGCTTACGTCCCGGGTCAAGGACACCATCCGGGCCTACAGCATGATCGGCGACTCGCCGGCCGAAGTACTCGCGCGCACCAACTCGATCCTGGTGCGCTCTACCGACACCTCCTCGTGGGTGAGCGTGTTCCTCGGCTACCTGGACGTGCACTCGGGACGGCTGGTCTACTGCTCGGCCGGGCATCCTCCTTCTGTGATCCGGCGGGTGCAGGCGGCCGGCGGCGACGGCAAGGCGACCTTCTTCCTGGAGACCTCGTCGCCGATACTCGCGGCGTTCGAGGATGCGTCCTTCGTGAACGCGGAGGAACAGCTTGCGCCGAGTGACATCCTCCTCCTGTACACGGACGGTGTTGTCGAAGCCCGCCGAGGCGAGGAGTTGTTCGGGGACGACCGACTCCTCGAATCCGTGGCCCGCTTAGGCTCGGAGGGCGCCTCACATCTCCCGGGGCGGCTCTTCGCCAAGATCAAGGACTTCGCCTCCGGACGCCTGTCGGACGACACGGCCATCGTGGCGATCTCGCGGCGGGCTGCGACGCTGTGAAGCGGCTTCGTCGTTCGGGGACCACCCGCATCGGCTAGAATCTCCGACATGGATGACACCGCGGAGAGCACTGTGGACAGGATACGGACCATCGTGGAGAACGATCGGTTGATCCGACACTTCGGAATGACCGTAGACGAGGCCTCGGAAGGCTACGCCCGCGTGTCGGTCGAGGTGCGGGAGGATTTCCTCAACGTGCACGACACCGCCCACGGCGCCCTGGTGTTCGCGCTCGCCGATGTCGCCTTCGCCATCACCGTGAACTCGATCGTCGACGCCATGGGGGTGCAGTGGAGCTTCAACATCCTGCGTAGCGCCCGCGCCGGCGACGTGCTCACCGCCGAGTGCTCGATCGTCCACCGTGGTTCGCGATTGCTCGTGGTGGGCTACACCGTGAAGAAGGGAGACGGGGTTCTCGTCGCCCAAGGACAGGCGACCGCGCTGCCTGTCAGAAACACCGCCCGCTGACCGAAGACCCGTGCCCCGGCCTTCGCCGGGGGCCGGGGGCCGCGCGCGGCCGCGGCTATCTGTCGGCCGGGCGGCCCTGTTCGACTGCACCGCCTTCTTCGCTTGCGCCACCCTGTTGACCCGCGCGATCGCCCTCTTCGCCCACGCCGCCCTCGATGTAGATGCGTTTGATCTCAGGGTGCGCGGCGCGGAGAGCGGCCTCCAGCCTGTCCACCACGCGGCCCACTTGGAGGGACGACAGCCCGGGAACGAACCTCACCTTCAGGTTGAGAAGGATGTCGGTGGGACCCAAGTGCATGGTGAGCACGTGCTCCACCTCCACCACGGCGGGGTCATCGGCGGCGAGCGCTGTGACCTCCCCCACCACCTCCGGGTCGGCGGCTTCTCCCAAGAGCAGACCCTTGCTCTCGTAGGCCAAGACCGCGGCCACCGCCGCGAGCACCGCCCCGATCGCCACCGACGCCGCCCCGTCGAGGTAGGGATTCTCCAGCAGATGTCCGAGAAGGACTCCGAGGAAGGCCAGCACGAGCCCCATCATCGCCGCCGAATCCTCGAACACGACGGTGAACAGCGACGGGTCCTTGCTGTCGCGCACCGCGCGCCAGACCCCACGCCCGGCGCGGGCGCGGCCGAACTCCCGCCAGGCCACGGTGAACGAGATGCCCTCGAACACCATCGCGAAGGCAAGCACCACGTAGTTCCAGAACGGGTCCTCCAACGGTTGCGGGTGCCGGATGTGGATCACGCCTTCATACATCGACACGCCTCCGCCCACGGCGAAGATCATCACGGCGACCACAAGCGTCCAGAAGTACAGCTCCTGGCTGTGGCCGAAGGGGTGCTCCGCATCGGCGGGGCGGCGGCTTCGTCTGATCCCGTGCAGGAGCAGGAGCCCATTCCCCGTGTCGACGACAGAGTGGATGCCTTCCGAGAGCATGGCCGAGCTGCCGGTAACAGCGGCGGCGGAGAACTTCGTCACGGCGATGGCCAGGTTCCCCAGCACCGCCGCCGTTATCGCTTTCTTCGATGATGGTGAGGACACGCTACCTCCAAGGTCTTGGGCGAGATCGCCCGGTTCGGCCCCTGGGCCTTCCCCGGGAGGCGCCGCTTCAGGGGCGCCCAGGAAGACGCCTGAAGCGAACGCCAGGCGCTCGGCGCGGGACTCCCTCGCCGAGCGACACTGTACCCGAAGCAGGAGCGGCAGACCAGGAACTGCCTGCTCGGGGGCGTCCACCAGAATCCGGGGGCGCCCTTCGCGGGCGCATGGGCGTGAGGCTTCCGTGGTAAGCTGTAGCGCGATCAATCGCGGCAGAACCACTGCGGTCGTGGGCGATGCGCCGGTCGGGGCTGAACGCCGGAGCGGCGATTCGCGAACCCTGATTCTCCGGTCTCCAGAGTGCGGACGGCCGCGAGGCACGGGCTGCGTGCACCCCACACCGTTCCAAGCAGAAGGAGACCGGCAATCTATGGCCACGCTCGGAATCGACATCGGTTGTATCAGCGTCAAGATGGCGGTTGTGGGGGAGGAAGCCGATCGCGAGTCGTTCGAGCGTCTCGCCTGTGACCACCCTCTCTTCCAGCGCGAGGGTAAGGGCACCGCCCCGACGCCCGGAGCGACGCCACCCATACTCGCCACCACCTACCGCCGTATCCTCGGCAGTCCTGTGGAGACCGCCCGCGGCCTCCTCTCCGAGGTTCTCGAAGCTCTCCCGGGCGACGCCGTCACGGGCATGCGTGTCACCGGCTCAGGCGCGCGCCTCGTGGCGAACGGCCTCGGCGCCGGTGTGGAGAACGAGTTCAAGGCCATCGCACGCGCCGTCGGCTCCCTGCATCCAGAGGTCACCACGGTCTTCGAGATGGGCGGCGAGACCTCCAAGTTCATCCAGCTCGAGACCGACGCCGACACCGGCCGGGTGGGCATATCCGACTACCAGACCAACGGCGACTGCGCCGCGGGCACCGGCTCGTTCATGGACCAGCAGGCCAACCGCCTGCTCTACGACATCGAAGACGTGGGCGACATAGTCTGCGGCGCCGGCAAGGCGGCCACCATCGCCGGACGGTGTTCGGTGTTCGCGAAGTCGGACATGATCCACGCTCAGCAGAAGGGCTATCAACCGCCGGAGGTGCTCAAGGGCCTCTGCAACGCGGTTATCCGCAACTACAAGGGCAGCATCGCCAAAGGGAAGAGCGTCGAGGGCAAGGTCGCCTTCATCGGTGGGGTCGCCGCCAACGAGGGCGCGGTGGGAGCGCTGCTCGAAGCCTTCGAACTGCCCCGCGAGCGACTGCTCATCCCCGCCGACTACGCATGGATGGGCGCCATCGGCGCCGCTCTCATCGAGGCGGACGAAGCCTCGGGGCGTGAGCCCATGGTCATCGACCTGCAGGGTCTGGGCACCCAGCAAACGGAGAGCCTGCCCGTCTCCGATCCACTCAGCATGGAACGGGTCATCCTCCTACGCGACCGTGTGAAGCCCTACGTGCTCCCTGACGTGGGCGTCATCGACGCCTACCTGGGCATCGACATCGGCTCGGTCTCCACCAACCTGGTGGTGCTCGACTCGGACGGCGAAGTGGTCAAAGAGATCTACATGAAGACCGACGGACGTCCAGTCGAGGTGGTCAATAAGGGGCTGGCCGAGATCTGGGAAGAGATGGGGCCACAGCTGAACATCCGAGGCGTCGGCACCACGGGCTCGGGCCGCGAACTCATCGGGGAGTTGGCCGGGGCGGACACCGTCAACGACGAGATCACCGCCCATAAGACCGGAGCCACCTTCATCGGGCGCAAGCTCCTCGACCGGATCCCCGACACCATCTTCGAGATCGGCGGCCAGGACTCCAAGTTCATCAGCCTGCAGGACGGCGTGGTGATCGACTTCGCCATGAACGAGGCCTGCGCCGCCGGCACCGGGTCGTTCCTGGAGGAGCAGGCGGAGAAGCTGGGTATCAACATCATCGGCGAGTTCGCCGAGATGGGCCTTGCGGCAACGGCCCCGGTTCGCCTCGGCGAACGGTGCACGGTCTTCATGGAGCGCGACGTCAACTCCTACCTCCAGCGGGGGGCGGAGAAGCGCAACGTGGTGGCGGGGCTGGCCTACTCGATCGTCTACAACTACCTGAACCGCCTGGTGGGAACACGCCACATCGGCGACACCATCTACTTTCAGGGTGGCACCGCCTACAACGACGCGGTAGCGGCGGCTTTCTCGCAGATCCTCGAGAGGGACATCATCGTGCCCCCCTACAACGGAGTGGTGGGCGCCATCGGCATGGCCCTGCTCGCCCGCGAGAAGATGGAAGCCACCGCCGCCGTCTCCCGGTTCCGCGGTTGGGACCTCGAGCAGGTGGACTACACCATCCGCGAGTTCACCTGCAAGGGTTGCTCGAACGAGTGCGACATCCGCCAGTTCACGATCGGCGACGAGAAGACGTATTGGGGCGACAAGTGCTCCGACCGCTACCGCAAGCGCGCCAAGGTGGACAAGAAGCCGGTGATCCAAGACCTGCTCGCGCTGCGCGAACGTGCGGCCTTCTCCTATGTGCTCGACGACGCGGTGCTCAGCACTGCCATGCACCGCACTCAGGGCGACGCGAACGGCGAGGACGTCGTGGCCGACGGGAACGGCGGCGCCCCCGCGGTGAAGGGCATAGATCTCACGGGACCGGTGCGCAGCGGGTCGGGAGCCAGACTGGGCACCATGGGCATCCCGCGCAGCATGTACACCTACGACCGCCTCCCTTTCTGGGCCGTCTTCTTCAAGGAGTGCGGGTTCGACGTGCTCGTGTCGGGCGAGTCGAACAAGAGCATCCGCGAGGCCGGGGTGGAACACTCCGTGGCCGAGCCCTGCTTCCCCATCCGAGTCGCCCACGGGCACGTGTCCGATCTGTTCGAGCGCGGCGCCGAATACGTGTTCGTGCCCAACGTGCTGAACGAGGAGACCGACCACCCCGAACTCGAATCGCACGCCTGCCCCTGGGGACAGACGCTGCCCTGGGTGGTGCGGGCCGCACCGCACCTGGAGCAGTACGCCGACCGGCTCGTGACTCCCACGCTCCACTTCCGTCGCGGAAGAGAGTACCTGAAGGAGTCCCTACGCGCCGACATGAAGAAGCTCGGCGTTCCCCCCAAGGCGGTGGACTCCGCCGTCGACAAGGCCTACCAGGCTCAGGCGGACTATAAGAGGACGCTGCAGGAGGCGGGCCGGGACGCGCTCGCGACCTTGGAGGAGCACGGGGAGATGGGCATCGTGCTCATCGGCCGCAGCTACAACATCTACGATCCGGGCATCAACATGGACATCCCGGCCAAGCTGCGGAAGTTCTACGGCGTCAACGTGATACCCCTCGACTTCCTTCCGCTCTGGGACACCCCCACGCGCCACATCGTGCCCAACATGTTCTGGAACTACGGTCGGCGGAACATCCAAGCGGCGATGTTCGTGCACGAACATCGCAACCTGCACATGATCTACATCACCAACTTCAAATGCGGCCCGGACTCCTACATCAAGCACTTCGTGCGCAAGGCGACTCCGGATCCGTTCTTGACGCTGCAGTTCGACGAACACACCAACGACGCCGGCGCCATGACGCGGTGCGAAGCCTACCTCGACAGCAAAGGGTTCCTGCGCTGGTGGGCGCGCGACAAGCAATCGGCTTCGCAACCGGCCTAGGGAGATACACGTGAGCATCGAGACAGCCAGAGCCGGCGGCAACGGACGAGCCACTTCTGAAGCGGCGACGCGGGCGCTCGCCGCCATGCCCGTGCCGGGTGAACTCCGCAGCGCCGACTCCAGCCCCATGGCGAGCGCCGACATCGACCTCACCGGCCGCACTCTGTTCCTGCCGCGCATGCCCTACGGGGGGTCGCGCCTCATGGCCGCCGCCATGGCTTCCATCGGCATCGAAGC
>DASRMJ010000242.1:0-5901 GCA_035647995.1 Thermoleophilia bacterium
TTCTTGCGAGAGGAGATAGAGACTATGAAGATGTTCGGCAATCGCGATGTGAAGCGAGGTGGAACACCCAACCGGGTCCTCGTCATCATCAGCATCCTGACGATGCTGTTGCTGGCGGTAGCCATCGCGGCGGGCTGCAGCAGCTCGAGCGACACCACCACCACTGCAGCCGACACCGGCACCGTCACCAGGGGCGGCGTGCTCAAGGTCGGGATGCTGCCCGGCAACGGACAGTACGACCCGGTCATGATGGCCGGCAGCGTCGGCGACATCATCCTGAACGTCCAGGTGCTGGAGAACCTTGTCGACCTGGCTCAGGACTTCAGTATGACTCCGGTGCTGGCCACCGAGTGGAGTTCGGAAGACGGCAAGACCTGGAAGGTCACTCTGCGGGACGGCGTGAAGTTCACCAACGGTGAAGCCTTCACCGCCGACGACGTGGTCTACTCCTTCGACCGTCTGCGTGGGAAGGACTCCCCGATGGCCGACGTGTACTCGAACATCGAGAGCGTCGTCGCCGACGACCCCACTCACGTGACGTTCAGCCTCACGACGCCCGACTCTGAGTTCATCGGCTCCCTTACCGACTATCGTTCCAAGATGCTCAGCAAGAGCGTTGCGGATCCGATGACCGAACTCGTCGGCACCGGCCCCTACATGCTCGAATCTTTCGCCGCCGAGGACCGCGCGGTACTCAAGGCCAACCCCGACTACTGGGGCACCGATGAGAAGGGCGAGAAGCTCCCCTATCTTGACGGGGTCGAGTTCATCTACTCGCCCGACACGGCCGGCCAGATCGAGGGCCTGCAGGGTGGCTCACTCAACTGGGTCGGCGGCCTGACCGCGGCGCAGAAAGAGACGGTCGAGGCCAACTCGAGCCTGAAGACCATCAGCACCGCCACCAACTACGCCAACGAGCTTCAGATCCGCACCGACGTCGAGCCCGGAAGCAAGCTCGCGTTCCGCCAGGCGCTGTTGTACGGCACCGACCTCCAGGCCATGATCGATCTGGTCGCCCCCGGTGTAGGCGACGCCGGTAACGGCACGCTGGTCGGCCCGGCCTATGCGAGCTACTACCTCGACGAGTCGGTCCCGTACGACCCCGCGAAAGCGAAGGAACTGCTCGCAGAAGCGGGATATGCCGACGGCGTCGACATCAAGCTGGTCGCCCAGACGTCCGATCCTATCCCCGCCCTCGCGACTGCCTGGCAGGCGCAGATGAAGGAGATCGGGGTCAACGTGGAGATACAGCAGGTGCCAACGGACGTCTACTACGCTGAGGACGGCCAGGACAATTGGTATCAAGCCCCCTTCAGCATCGTCGACTGGGGCACCCGCGCGTCGCCCATCACGTACTTCAAGCTGGCTCTCACGAGCACGGCTCCGTGGAACTACTCGCGCTGGAGCAACGCCGAGTTCGACAGCTTGGTGGAGCAGATTCCGCAAACGCTCGACGATGCGGCCCGCGCCGACCTCTACAAGCAGGCTCAGAAGATACTGCAGACCGAAGTGCCGATGATCAACTTCATCGTCAACCTCGGGGTCGCGGGCGAGTCGAACAACGTGGACGGCATCGCGGTGGCACCTGACTGGGCTCAAACGCTCTTCAGGACTGCTAACCTCAGTAAGTAACCTGCGCCGGACGTACTGAGCGAACGCTCGGATCGTCCGGATCGTTCGGGTATTCGAGAGGGGGCCGACATCGGCCCCCTCTCGCCGAGACGCCCGAAACCATGGGCGGACTGCATATATGATTATCGACCGACAGTCGCTGACTGGAAGGCCACGGTGTGAACGAACCCGCAGGAGACGGCGGTCCGACCCAAGAAAAGGGCGCGACGCCGCAGATGGAAGACATACGAGACGCCACTCCGCGCACGACGATGCGCACCCTCTATTGGCGGCGTCTCAAGCGCCGCCCCGTGGCTCTGGTGGGTGTAGCCGTCTTCAGCTTCTTCCTGCTGCTGGCCCTGTTTGGACCCTGGATCGCCCCCTTCGACTACACGGCCCAGTCCGCGGCGCTGCGTCTTCATCCCCCGTCCATCGAGCACCCCTTCGGCACCGACCAGTTCGGTCGCGACATCTTGAGCCGGATCATCGTGGGCACGCGCAACATCTTCCTGCTCGGCGGGATCGGGACGCTTCTGGCCGTGCTCATCGGCACCCCTATCGGCCTGATCTCGGGCTACGTGGGCGGACTGGTGGACGAAGTGATCATGCGCCTCCTCGACGTGCTGCTCTCCTTCCCCTCCCTGCTGCTCGCCCTGGTGCTCCTCAGCGTGCTCGGACCCTCCAACCTCAACCTGGTGCTGGTAGTCACCGTCCTCTACACGCCCATGCTCGCCCGGGTGGTGCGCAGCATGGTGCTCGACCTCAAGACCAAGGAGTTCGTCGAGGCGGCCAGGGTCCGCGGCGAGCGACGCGGCTACATCCTCTTCCGCGAGATACTCCCGAACTCCCTGCCTCCACTCCTGGTGGAGACCTCGATGCGCTTCTCCTACTCGATATTCCTGGTCGCCTCCCTGGGCTTCTTGGGCCTGGGGGTGCAGCCTCCCTCGCCCGACTGGGGGCTGCAGATCAACGAAGCGCGCAACTTCTTCTCTCTCGCCCCGTGGACGCTGCTCTTCCCGGCCGGAACCATCGCGCTCCTGGTGATCGCCACCAGCCTCATGTCCGACGGCCTGCGGCAGGTCATGCTGCCGGGCGTCGCGAGAGACTGACGTGGACGGGGAGTCTCGCGCCGCCATCCACGCCACCGCGCCCGCGGCGGGGCGGCCGACGGCGCCTGATTCCGCCACCGCACCCGCGACCCGGCGGCCGGTCTTCGAGGTGGAGGGTCTGTGCGTGGAGTACGAGACCGAAGCGGGCGTGCTGCGCGCCGTGCGGGACGTCTCCCTGAGCGTGCACGAGCACGAGAGCTTCGGCCTGGTGGGAGAGTCGGGCTCGGGCAAATCCACGCTGGCCATGGGCGCCATCCGCTACCTGGCGCGCAACGGACGCATCACCGCGGGCAGCGTCCGCCTGAACGGGGTGGAGTTGCTCGGCCTTTCGCCCAAGGAGCTCCGCGGGCTGTGGGGATCCAGCATCGGCGTCGTCTACCAGAGCCCGCTCAGCGCCCTCAACCCCTCTATCCAGATCGGCAAGCAGCTGGCCGAGGTGGCGCGGCTGCACCTGGGCATGGACCGCGCCGCGGCCAGGGCGCGCGTCACGGAGATGCTCTCGAAGGTGGCCATGCCCGACCCCGAAGCCGTGATGAAGCGCTACCCCCACCAGCTCTCCGGGGGGATGCTGCAGCGCTGCGTCATCGCTATGGCGCTCATGACCAACCCGGCGCTCCTCATCATGGACGAGCCGACCACCGCCCTCGACGTGACCACGCAGGCTGTGGTGCTCGACCTGGTGGCCGACCTCAAGCGGGAGTTCGACTCCGCCATCCTCTACATCACCCACGACCTGGGTGTGGTCACCAAGATCTGCGAGCGGATCGGGGTCATGTATGCGGGCGAGTTCATGGAGCAGGCCTCCCTGCGGGCCCTGTTCCAACGACCGCTGCACCCCTATACGCTCGACCTTCTCGGCTGCGTGCCCCGCTTCGAGACGACTCCGGTGAGACGATCCCTGGTGACCATCCCGGGCTCCATCCCCCGCCTCGACGAGCTGCCCACGGGGTGTGTCTTCGCACCGCGCTGCAGTCTCGTGCAGGATGCCTGCCGGGCGGAGAGACCGCCCCTCGTGGAGATCGAAGACGGACATCGCACCGCCTGTCGCCGCTGGCGCGACGTGCCGACGCCGACCGAGTACCTGTGTGAGGCCACCGAAGCGCTCTCCCCCATGGAGTCGAGCGACGAGGCGGCGGTCGCGCTGGTCGAGGTGGACGACACCTACACGCACTTCAGGGGACCGGGCAGCGGACTCATCCCCGGGCGCCGCAGATACCGCGCCATCCGGGCCGTCGACGGGGTCAGCTTCACCGTCGACGAAGGCCGGACACTCGGCATCGTGGGCGAGAGCGGCAGTGGGAAGACCACCGTCGCCCGGGCCATCATCGGGCTCACGCCGGCCACGGGCGGGGACATCCGCCTGCGCGGGGAGAAATTGGAGCGCAGCACCGGCAGGCGGCGGCGCGACGTGCTCAAAGAGATCCAGATGGTGTTCCAGAACCCCGACGCCTCCCTCAACCCCACCCGCAGTGTGGGAGACGCCATCACCCGGCCCCTGGTTCTGCTCGGAGGACTCGGCGGGAAAGACGCCCGGGAGCAGGCCGAAGGGCTCTTGCGGGCCGTGAGTCTGCCCGCCGGTTACTTCGACCGGCTGCCCAACGAACTCTCGGGCGGAGAGAAGCAACGGGTGGCCATAGCCCGCGCCTTCGCCGCCGACCCCGACCTCATCCTCTGCGACGAGCCGATCTCGTCCCTGGACGTCTCGGTGCAGGGTGCCTTGATGAACCTGCTGATGACGCTGCAGCAGGAGAAGCGCACCTCCTACGTCTTCATCTCGCACGACCTGTCCGCCGTGCAGCACCTCTCGGACACGATCGCCGTGATGTATCTGGGGAGGGTCATGGAGATGGGAGACTCGGTCCGGGTGCTTACGCCACCCTTCCACCCCTACACCGAGGCGCTCCTCTCCGCCGTGCCCGTGGCCGACCCGGATGTGACGCAGACCCCCATCCGCCTCGGTGGCACCGTGCCGAGCGCCATGGACGTGCCTGCGGGCTGCCGCTTCCACCCGCGGTGCCCACGCCGCCTCGGCGACATCTGTTGCACGGAGGAGCCACCGTGGCGTCACGGTGAGGGCGAACACCGCATCTACTGCCACATCCCCCTGGAAGAGTTGGCCCACCTGCAGGAGAAGACTTTGGTGCTCGCTGCGGGCGAAGAGCCGGCCCTCCGCGAGAAGGACGTCTGATGCTGCACTTCATCGCGAGACGGCTCGGCTTTGTGGTCCTGATGGTCATACTGTCCTCGACCATCATCTTCGCCGCCACCCAGGTGCTCCCCGGCGACGTGGCCACCATGATGTTGGGCCGCTTCGCCTCCGAGCAGGCCAAGGAGAACCTGCGCGAGGAGCTCGGACTGAACGAGCCGCTGCCCTCCCAATACGTCCATTGGTTGGGCAGTTTCGCCACCGGCGACTGGGGACGCTCGGTGAGCACGCGCACCGAGATCCGCCCGCTGATCCTGCAACGACTGGGCAACTCCGCCAAGTTGGCCGCCGTGGCCTTCGCCATCTTCGTGCCCTTGGGCATACTCCTCGGGCTGGTGGCGGCGCTACGCCGCAACACCTGGGTGGATCAGGTGATCTCCGTGGGCTCGCTGGCGTTCATCGGGCTGCCGGAGTTCGTGAGTGCGGTCATCCTCATCAGCATCTTCTCCATCCAGCTGGGATGGTTGCCGTCACAGTCGGCCATCGATCCGAAGGCGGGCTTCATAGAGTCGTTCCGCTTCCTCATCCTGCCGGGCGTGACGGTGGCCCTCACCTCCCTCGCCTACATCGTGCGCATGACGCGCTCGAGCACCGTGGACGTGCTGCAGACCGACTACGTGCGGACGGCCAACTTGAAGGGACTCCCCCCCCACCGGGTGCTCTTCACCCACGTGCTGCGCAACTCGCTGCTCCCCACCATCACCGTCATCGCCATCAGCGTGGGGTGGCTCATCGGGGGACTCATCGTCACGGAGTCGGTGTTCGGCTATCCGGGGCTGGGACGTCTGGTGCTATTCGCGGTGCAAAGGCGGGACATCCCTCTGATCCAGGCGACGGTGGTGGTGGTGGTGGTGATCTACGGGGTGTCGAACCTTCTGGCGGATATCCTCTACGCGGTGCTCAACCCGCGGATCCGGTATACCTAGCTCAGCGGGCGCGGCGGACCGTCACGGGGGGACCGGGGGCGGGCTGAGC
>DASRMJ010000243.1:0-2861 GCA_035647995.1 Thermoleophilia bacterium
TGCACGCGATACAAGGCGCCACCTTCAACTTGCGCGCCGTGAACACCTTGGTGTCGTGCCCACGTTCGCGAGCCGCCTCGAGCGCCGCTTCCAGCAGGCCGGTGGAGTTGCTCTTCGAGCGGGGACTCCCCGCGATCGCAGTAATCTTCATCGTCATCTCCCATCGTCGCACCCTCGGAACCTCACTCATGGTAGCAGGAGAACCGGACGGGCTAGCGGAAGAACCTCCCGATACCTCCAGGCATAGGATGTTCACTCGACGCCGACTCGGTCGGTACGGTCTCTTGACTCCGCGACGCGGGATCGCCCCGGACGTCCGCGACAGGCCGAGAAAATTCATGCGGGGCCAGATATCCGGAATCCGTGCCCACCAAACCATCGGCGCGCGATAGGATTCAAGGCATCCGATGTCCGACCATCCGAAAGGACCGCTCGTGGTAGACAGAAAGATCGGCACGACCCTGCCGCGCCACATATACGAGGGTCAGAGGGAACATCCTGAGGCCACCGGTGAACTGACCGGGATCTTGAACCAGATAGCCCTGGCCGCGAAGATCGTGTCCCGCGAGGTGAACAAGGCGGGCCTCGCCGAAGTCCTTGGATTCACCGGCAGGGAGAACGTGCAGGGCGAGAAGGTGCGCAAGCTCGATCAGTTCGCCAACGACGTCTTCATCGCCGCGTTCAACCACATGGGCCACTTCTGCATCATGGTCTCGGAGGAAGTCAGCGAACCCATCGAGATCCCTGAGAAGTACGCCGGCGGTCAGTATTCGATCTGCTTCGACCCGCTGGACGGCTCCTCCAACATCGACGCGAACGTGGGTGTGGGCAGCATCTTCGCGATCTTCCACAAGGTGAGCCCGGGCACGCAGGGCACCATGGAAGACCTGCTGCAACCGGGCAGGAAGCTGGCTGCGGCGGGCTACGTGGTCTACGGGCCCAGCACCATGATGGTGCTGAGCACGGGAGACGGGGTGCACGGATTCACGCTCGACCCGTCGGTGGGCGAGTTCCTCGAGTCGCACCACGACATCCGCATTCCGGAGAGGGGCACCATCTACTCCGCGAACGAGGGCAACTACCCGTATTGGTCGAACGGCGTCCGCCGGTACGTGAGCCACGTGAAGCAGCACGACCCGGAGACGGGGCGACCGTACAGTTCCAGGTACGTGGGCTCGATGGTCGTCGACGTGCACCGCACCCTGCTGTATGGCGGCATCTTCATGTATCCCGCCGACACGAAGGACCCGGCGAAGCCCAACGGCAAGCTGCGGCTGCTCTATGAGTGCGCCCCCATGGCCTACCTCTTCGAGCAGGCCGGCGGCGCGGCGAGCACGGGCACGGGAGCGGTGCTCGATGTCGTGCCCACGAAGGTACACCAGCGCACACCCTTCTTCGGAGGCTCGCACACGAACGTCGCCGACGCCGAACGGTTCATCGCCGAATTCGACAGCCCCTCCGGCAACGGCGGCTGCGCGGCGGACCTCCCCAACAATCGATGAGCGGGGTGGAGTTCGAGCGTGCCAGGTTGGCGGGGCTGCTCGCCGAGGAGGAGGCACTCTTCGCGCGGCGGCATCCGCGCTCACTCGCGCTGTTCGAGAGGGCCAAGGCCCATCTGCTCGACGGCGTTCCGATGAACTGGATGACGCGCTGGGCCTCACCCTACCCGGTCTTCGTGGCGGAAGCGGCGGGGCCCTACTTCACCGACGTGGACGGCATCCGCTACCTCGATTTCTGCCTGGGAGACACCGGCGCCATGACCGGGCACTCGCCGTCGGCGTCGGTGGAGGTGATCGCGGACCGGCTGCGGCGCGGCATCACCCTGATGCTACCTACCGAGGACGCCATCTTGGCGGCCGAGGAGCTCTCCTCCCGTTTCGGCCTGCCCTACTGGCAAGTGGCCATGACCGCCACCGACGCCAACCGGTTCGTGGTGCGCCTGGCCCGGCATATCACGCAGCGCCCGAAGATCCTGGTCTTCGACTGGTGCTACCACGGCACCGTCGACGAGACGTTCATCACCATCACCGACGGTGTTCCCGGGCCGCGCCCGGGCAACATCGGCCCGCCGGTGGACCCGGCGGTAACCACCAAGGTGATCCAGTTCAACGACGTGGAGGCCCTAGAAGCCGCCCTGGCCCCGGGCGACGTGGCCTGCGTGCTGGCCGAGCCGGCGATGACCAACATCGGCATCATCCACCCCGATCCCGGCTACCACGAAGCCTTACGGGAGATCACCCGGCGCACCGGCACCCTGCTGGTGATCGACGAGACACACACCATCTGCACGGGCCCCGGCGGCTACACCCGGGCGCACGGCCTCGACCCCGACTTCTTCGTTCTGGGCAAGCCCATCGGCAGCGGCATCCCGTGCGCGGTCTACGGCTTCACGAGCGAGGTGGCCGATCGGATCAAAGCGAACTGGGACTACGGCAACGCCGACGTGGGCGGCATCGGCGGGACCCTTTCGGGCAGCGCGCTCGCGCTGGCGGCCATGCGGGTCACGCTGCGTGACGTACTCAACGAGGCGGCCTACGCCGAGACCATCCCTCTAGCCGAAAGATTCAACGCGGGCGTGGAGCAGGTCATCACCGAGTTCGGACTGCCCTGGATCGCGAAGCGGCTGGGGTGCCGCACCGAGTACTGGTTCCGCCCCGAGGCCCCGAGGAACGGGGCCGAGGCGGCGGCGGCTGTGGACGAGGATCTCGACCGATACATGCACCTGTTCGCGCTGAACCACGACATCCTCATGACGCCGTTCCACAACATGGCGCTCATCGCTCCCGGCACCACCGAGGCGGACATCGACCGGCACACCGATGTGTTCAGGGAGGCCGTGCGCGGCCTGTACGGGTAGGACC
>DASRMJ010000244.1:0-3717 GCA_035647995.1 Thermoleophilia bacterium
GGATCCGCGCGACCAAGGCGACGAAATCCCCAGAACCGACAGTTCTCGAGGGTCCTGTTCAGTCATGTGACGGATTCGGGCGTACAAATATGTGTCGCGGCAGCCGGGCGGTGTCCTGGCGGCGTCACCGGGGGTCTCAGCTCAACTGACGCCCAGGGAGACACGGCCCGTCTGCAATCGTTTTGCAACCCAAATGCCCGGTCCGCGATGGGCTTCGTTGGGACGCCTTGGGAAAGCGGCCCCAAAGTTTCGCTGCAAATCGCCACAGTTATTGTGACTTCCTGTGACTAGCTGGGTTTCGTTGGGTCCATCTGGGCAGGCTATTGAGCCTGCCTGATAAGGAAGAGGTCCCTGGTTCGAAGCCAGGTGCGCCCACCAGTGATTTGTAGGGAAATCCTGCTCCCGCCTCGCTCCGCCGACGTCCGTCTGCAACCATTCTGCAACCCACATGCGTGCGTTTGGATGTGAGTGGCTGGGCTTCGTTGGTGACGGAGGTGACGGGCGCGATAGCGCGTCATGGCCTCAGGTGGCTGACGGCCATCCCCTGCGTAGGCACGAATCCACTGTCCATGCCAACGCAAGGACAGACGAGTTCCTCTACAACTGAGGTCAAAGCGGCCAGCTCAACCTCCGGATGCGTTCTTGCGTCGCCTCATCCGCACGCGCCCCTCGGAAGCGCTACCATGAAGGGATGACTCGCCTTGACGTGCTCGATACCGATCGTTGCGTTGGCTGCCAGTGCTGCATGTTCGCCTGCGCCCGCCGCAACATCGACGTCGTCAGCCTAGGCCTTGCCTGCATCAAGGTGCGATCCGCCGGCGGCATTAGCCGCGGGTTCCGCGTCATCGTGTGCCGCGCCTGCGAAGACCCGCCGTGCGCCAAGGTGTGCCCGGAGGACGCACTCACACTTCGCAAAGGCGGCGGTGTCACCCTCATCCCCGAGCTCTGCATCGGCTGCGGGCTCTGTCGTCAGGCCTGCATCGTCGGGGCGATCCACTGGGACCGCCGCATCAACAAGCCGCTCATCTGCATCCACTGCGGCGCCTGCGCGCAGCACTGCCCCTACGGTGTCCTCGGCCTCGTCCGGAATGATCGTCCCGGCGCTCTCGCGGCGGTTCCCTCGCGAAAGGCGAGCCATGATCCCGGGTGATCCGCTCGCCAACGTCCTGTACGTGGACCTCAGCAGGCGCAGCTACCGTGTGGAGCGGCGCGAGGATCTGTTCGCCGACGACATCGGCGGTGCCGGCGTAGGCATCCGCCTTCTCGACGAGAACTGCCCCACGGGCGCCGACCCGCTCGGCCCCGACAATCCCATAGTCCTCACCGTGGGAGCGCTGACCGGGCTCTTCCCGCTGGCCTCCAAGACCGTGGCGATGTTCAAGAGTCCGCACACCGGGGACCTCGGCGAGAGCCACGGCGGGGGGCGGAGCGCCGTCGCCATCCGCTCCGCGGGGCTCGGCGCCATCGTCATCACCGGGGCCAGCTCGAGCCCGGTGTGGATCGCGGTTCACGCTCACGAGGTCTTCTTCCGCGACGCCGACACCGTGTGGGGCATGTCAAGCCTCTTCACGGTGGGTCGTGTCATCCGCGACAACGAGCCCGGCGCCGGGGTACGTTCCATCATGTGCATCGGCCGCGCCGGCGAAGAGATGGTCCCCTATGCCTGCGTCACCGCCGAGACGTATCGCCACTTCGGGCGCCTCGGCCTCGGCGCCGTGTTCGGCTCGAAGAAGCTCAAGGCGCTGGTCGTCTCCGGCACCGAGGTCATCCCGATAGCCGATCCGAAGGCCTACAAGCGTACCTACAAGGAACTCTTCGCCGCCACGCAGAGCGACGTCATGCGCAAGTATCACGACCTCGGCACCGCCGAAAACATCACCCCGCTCAACGCCATCGGCGGCCTGCCCACGCGCAATCTGCTCAGCGGGCGCATGCCCGACACAGAGCGGATCAGCGGCGAGGGTCTGGCAGCGCACTACCTCGGCCGCCGCTTGGCCTGCGCTCACTGCCCTGTGGGCTGCATCCACATCGCCGCCCTGCGCGAGCCCTATTCCGACGACCCCTACTTCTACAAGACGCGCATGATCAGCTACGACTACGAGCCCATCTTCTCGCTGGGCACGCTGCTCGGCATCAACGATCCCGAGTCCTACCTGCGTCTCATGCAGACCGTCGAAGCCCTGGGCCTCGACTGCATGAGCGCGGGAGTCGTGCTCGCCTGGGCTACCGAGGCCATGGAGCACGGGCTCATCACCGAGAACGACACCGACGGCGTCCAGCTGGTGTGGGGTGAGGACGCCCCGTACCGGGCCATAGTCCGCGGCATCGTCGACGGCAAGAACGACTTCTACCTGGCGCTGCGCAGGGGGGTCGCCTTCGCGGCGCAGCGGTATGGCGGCGAGGACTTCGCCCTATCGTTCGCGGGTCACGAGATGGCCGGCTATCACACCGGCCCGGCCGCTCACCTCGGGTTCCTCTTCGGGGCGCGGCACAGCCATTGCGACAACGCCGGCTACTCCCTCGACCAGACCGCGCTCAAGTCGGGCGCGACCGTTCCCCTCGAGGAGATGGCCAGGTCACTGGTCGCGGAGGAGCGCTGGCGCCAGGTGCTTTCGTCTCTCGTCGTGTGCTTCTTCGCCCGTGGCATCTACAAGCCCGAGCAGACGTGTGCGGCCCTCGCCTCGGCGGGCTTCGATGTCGCTCCCGCCGACCTCGACGCTCTCGGCCGGCGCGTCTATCGCGCCAAGTACGACTTCAAGTTGCGCGAGGGCTTCGACCCGGCCGCAGTCGCATACCCGGAGCGCATCTTCGCGACTCAATCGGCCGCCGGTCTCATCGACCGGGACGAGTTCGCGCGCGCCGTTTCCGTCATGCACGCCGAGGTTCTCGCGGACTGACTGAGGTGTCACCACTCGGCGTCGCTGCCGGCTGCGTCTCGTTCGTCTTCTACGTCTGCCGGACGAGGTCCCTGGTTCGAGTCCAGGTGCGTCCACCGGTGATTTGCAGGGAACTCTCCATCGCACCCCTTCGCCGAGCCCGCCGGCTGCAACCATTCTGCAACCCAAGTGCGTGCGCCCGGGTGGGGCGCGTTGGGGTTCGTCGGCGCTAGGCGTGGCCGGCCGCTGGGCGCCCGCAAAGTGGACTCGCAGTCGGGCTTGAGCCTCTTGGGGCGAGACATCTCCCATCGATGAGTGGCAGCGGGTCCGCGCTGGAACCACCAAGCTCCACGGCGTCGGGACAAACGCCGGTCGAAACGTCGCGTGGCAGGCTGGCTCCTCTGCAGTCGCGGTGTGCCTGCTCGTCTTCTTGGTGATGCGCAGTTGCCTCAGCCGACCAGAGAGAGGATCTCCTCCGCTGCTCTGTGCGCTCCGTCGACGGGGATCGCCGGGTAGTTCGCCACCCGGCCGTAGCCGGCCACCACGGTCGCGGCAAGACTCTCGGGTGTCGTCTGCGAGCGGGTCATGCGCACACCGGCGCAGTGGCGCGACAACCTCGCGCGCAACGGATGCCGCGAACCTTTGCGCGCGGTCGCGGATGCCACTGCCTATCCGTCGGTCCTGTTCTTGCCGCTGAGGCGCAGCATGGCCTGGTAGAGCAACGTCCCCGTGGGGGCGGGCGGGAGCGGGTCGGTGTGGTCGGCGGCGAAGGCCTGGGTCATGTAGGCGACCAGACGGCGCCAGGCGTCGGGGGCTGTGCCCGCGGTAGCCGCGACGACGC
>DASRMJ010000245.1:0-2948 GCA_035647995.1 Thermoleophilia bacterium
GCGTCCGTTGAGTGAGATCGTTGCGGACCTGCCGGAAGGTGTCGACCGGGTCGTGCTCCGCTGTCTAGAGAAGCTGCCCGAGAACCGCTTCCAGTCGGCCGATGAGCTGCTCGGAGCCCTGGTGGGCGTGGGTATCTACATCCCGGCCAAAACCACGGGGTCGGTTCCTTCGCGGCTCCGCGCCGCGAAGGGACGAGGTGCGGCGCCGAGTCCCTGGGTCCCGCCCCCCGGAACCGAAGCGCCGACGCCCCCAGGCGTGACGCGTTCGGACACATCGACCGGAGATGGTGCTTCGCCGGGAGGAGGGCACAGGCGGTCGGAAGTCATGAGGGAGCGACGCGGCCGCAGACGGGCACCGTCGGGCCGTTCCTTGCTGGCCGTCGCCGGGGTCTTGGTGATCCTGGTGGCGGGCTGGTGGCTTCTGTTCGGCAGGGGCGCCGACGCCCCGAACCTGGTGGGCCAGACGCTCGACCAGGCCAGTGCGACCGCGTCGGAGGCGGGACTCAAGGTCGAGGTGGTGGAACAGGTGCTCGACCTCGACCGGCCGGCGGGGACCGTGCTGTCACAGGAACCAGCCGTCGGCGCGAGGGCCGCGGGGGGGTCGGTGCGGCTCACCGTGACCCGCGAACCGATCCGTGTGAAGGTGACCGCCGTCGACGACTACGACCCCGACGGCGACCAGGAAGAACAGCCCGACCTGCTGGGCCGGTTGACCGACGGCGACGACGCCACGTGGTGGCGCACAGAGCAGTATCGCAACGCGGAGTTCGGCAACCTGCCCAAGACGGGCGTGGGCATCACCTTCAAACTCGACGCACCCGCCACGGTGCTCGAAGTGGTCTCACCCTCCGAAGGCTGGGCCGCGGAGGTGCAGAGCCTCTCTCCGGATGGTACGACGACGGTGGTGGGCTCGCTCACCGGCCAGGCACGTCAGGCCTTGATATTCGAACAACCCCTGGATTCCGGACGCATCTGGATCACCAAGTTGGCGCCCGACGAAGGCGACCGCTACGACGTGCGGCTGGCCGAGATCCGCTTCTTCCGGTAGATGCGGGGGCGGCGGTCGGGGTCTTGGGTGAAGCGAGCCTGCGAACGGCGAGGTCGAGCCACGTGAACGATTCACTGATGCGCGTATTGGATGCCGTGGGCCGCATCGTCCTGGGCAAGGAGCAGGTGATCAGGCTGTCGGTGGCTACCGTGCTGGCGCGCGGCCACCTGTTGCTCGAGGACATACCCGGCATCGGCAAGACCACTCTGGCCCTGACGCTCGCACGGGCGCTGGGCCTGAAGTTCAGCCGCATCCAGTTCACCAGTGACCTGCTGCCCGCCGACATCCTCGGATCCTCGGTGTTCGACGCGAAGGAGAGAACCTTCACCTTCCGCCCCGGGCCCATCTTCCACCAGGTAGTGCTGGCGGACGAGGTGAACAGAGCCACTCCCAAGACGCAGAGCGCGCTCCTCGAGGCGATGGGTGAGAGCCAGGTGTCCGTCGAGGGCACGACCTATCGTCTCCCTGAACCCTTCTTCGTGGTGGCCACGCAGAACCCCGTGGAGCAGTACGGCACCTTCCCACTGCCCGAGTCACAACTCGACCGGTTCTTCATGTCGCTGCGCATGGACTACCCGTCTCGAGCCATGGAGAAGGAGCTCCTGGGTCGGCTCGACAGCAAGCGGCGCATACAGGCCCTCGCCCCGGTGATCGGGGTGCAGGAGCTGCAGGACGCCCAGGAGCGCGTGCGCAACATCAAGGCCTCCGACGCCCTGCTCGAGTACGTGCTCGAGATCGTGTGGGCCACGCGACGGTCGGACAAATTGGTGGTGGGCATCTCGCCGCGCGGGGCCGAGGCCACGGTGCTCGCGGCGAAGGCCTGGGCATACCTCGCCGGACGCGACTACTGCATCCCGGAAGACGTGCAGGCGGTGGCGCCGGCTGTCATGCGCCACCGCCTGGTAGCCCGTGGCGACTACGCCAACCTGCGCCGCGAGCAGGTGGTCGAGGAATTGATCCGCACGGTCCCCATCCCCTGACGCCAGCCTCACACCGTCCTGACACCATCCCGACACCGCCCTGACGCCGTCCCCGGGAGCGCCGCATCATACGCCAGCCCATCCGATTCCGCCGAATCAAGGTGAACATCACCCGCTCCGGGTGGATCTACATCGTACTCACCCTGCTGGTGGGAGCGGCGGCCGTGAACGCCACCAACAACCTTCTCTACCTGATCGCGTCGGGACTCCTGGCCTTGATGTCGGTGTCGGGCATCGTGGCCTATCTGGCACTACGACGACTCCAACTCGAGGTCGCCCTTCCGCGGGAGTGGTTCGCGGGTCAAGAGATGCCGCTGCGGATGACGGTGGTGAACGATCGCCGATACCTCTCCACCTTCCTGCTCTCGATCGCCAACGCCGGCGACCGGGTGCTCTTGGCTGAGATCCCGGCGCGGGGTCAGGCGGAAGGCGTGCTGCACTTCGCGCTCCCCCGCCGCGGACGCCACGGCCTGGGCGAGTTGACCGTGACCTCCGCCTTCCCCTTCGCCTTCTTCAAGCGAGGCGGCGTGCTCCCCCTGCACGGTGAGGTGGTCGTGTATCCGGCGCCCTCCCTGCCGAGCCGGGACCACTTCCTGAGCCCCAGCGGGCACGAGGCCGGCACTGGATCGCAGCGCAAGGGCGTGGGCGGGGACTTCTGGGGGATGCGCGAGTATGCGCCGGGCGACCCGCCCACCCGCGTCAACTGGAGAGCCTGGGCGCGTCACGGCACCATGGTCGTGAACGAGTTCCACGAAGACAGCACCCCTCCCCTGATGCTGACCCTGGAGAGCGTCCCCGGTCCGACCATCGAAGAGAGGCTCAGCCAGCTCACCGGGATGATCCTGGAGGCGGGCGCTTCGGGGAGACCGGTGGGGTTGAGTCTCCCGGGGACCACGATCCAGCCCGGTGTGGGGCTGAGT
>DASRMJ010000246.1:0-5652 GCA_035647995.1 Thermoleophilia bacterium
TGGTAATGGTGCTCACCCTGAGGACGTAGCGCACCGAGGAGCCGTCGGGGGCCACGGTGAGGGTCAAGGTACCGCTCGCAGACGTGGAAAGAGCGGGGATCTCATTCTCGCCGGTCAGCTGCGCGCTGTAGGTAAGGGTGCCCTTTTCCTCCGTAGCTAGAGTCGAGGTCGTCGTGGCGGCGCTCGTCGACGTAGAGGAGGGCACCGGCGCTGCGGACGTAGAGGTCGAGCCGGCCCTTTTGTCACCCCCAGGCAAGATGAACGCCCACGCAACTATAACCGCGGCCACGACGATCACGACCAGAATCCAAGCCACACGACGCCGTCTCACTTGTCTTTGTCTTTGCCGGTACCTGCCATTCCCTGAGCTGGGCGTGAGGTATGAGGGTAGTCTTGGTGTCAATAATCCTCACAAGCGATCGAGAGGGATAGATCAGCCTCATGGATATATTCTGCGAATTCTACCTAACATCCTTGCGCTCGGTCGCCTTGGAGGACCGATGCGCAACGCCGAGGGGCGTCGTACCGGGACCGGCCACCGCGTGGCTGTTGGGCTCCACGGTGAGGGCGAGCTTCTCGTCGGAGGCCCGGAACCGGAAGGAGGGCTTCGGCGAGTGCCATCAAGTGCGGAAGCTTGCGTCCCCACGTGTCAAACACTTGCCGGAGCCAATTGCAGAAAGCACGTACCGGCACGGCATGTGAGAATCTTACCTCAGACCAACTGCTGCTCCTTGTGCTTCTGGGCAATGGTCGCGGCGAGCTCGTCCAGCGCCCTGAGGTCAGCGTCTCGGGGGAAGCCCTTGCAGAGGACGGGGTCCAGGACCTCCACTTTGAGATTGGGGATCAGCCCAGCGAGGGTCTCCACCGCCTTGCCGCCCCATCCATACGAGCCCACGATCGAGAGGAACTGGGCCTTCGGCTTCAGGGCGTTCGCGAGCACGGTCGCGTATGCCGCGAGCGGGTGCGGGCCGGCGAGAACCGTGCACGTGCCCACGACCACGGTGCCGGCGTCGAGCAACGCCATGGCCAGCTTGCCGATATCGGTAACGGCCAGATCGAACAGCTCGACACGCACCCCGTTGTCGACCAGAGCCGCCGCCAGGTGTTTCACCATCTTCTCGGTGCTCCCGTGCATGGAGACGTAGGGCAGAACGGCGAGATTCCTCGCTGGACCAGAGGCCCACTCCCTGTAAGCATCGATGATGAGTGCTGGACGATCGTAGATCTGCCCGTGGCTGGGCGCGATCATCTGGATGTCGTAGTCCGCGAGCTTCTCGAGATTCCTCTCGATGTGGGCTCGAAAGGGCGTCATGATCTCGGCGAAGTAGCGCTTGGCGGCCTCGCGGACGCGACCTTCGTCGGTCGCATACAGATCGGTGGACGCTATGTGCGAGCCGAAGAAGTCACCACTGAAGAGGATGCCCTCCTCTTCGAGATAGGTGACCATGGTCTCGGGCCAGTGGACCCAGGGTGTGTGCACGAACCTGAGCGTCTTTCCCCCCAGGGGCAGCCTATCGCCGTCCTCTACCGTCATGAAGACATCCTCGGGAAGGGCGAGCAGGTCGATGAGCATGCCCTTGGCCCGAGGGGTGACCACCACTCGCGCCGTGGGGAACTTCTCGAGGACCATGCCAATACTGCCGGAATGGTCCTGTTCGGCGTGGTGGGAGACGAGGTAGTCGATCCTCGGCACTCCCGCCAGTTGCTCGAGCAGGGTGTCGGTCTGGGCCGGGTCGACGGTATCGAGCAGGGCTACCTTTTCCGTCCCCTCCACCAGGTAGGCGTTGTAGGTGGTGCCGTCGGGGAGCGGAATGAGCGCATCGAACAGGCGTCGTTCCCAATCTACCGCGCCCATCCAGTAGACGCCGTCGCGAATCTGTCTCTTGTTCACGCGTGTACCTCCGCCATGGTCTGATACTGATTTCCTGGACCGATCGCTTGCCTTGCCTCCGGCCGTCGCGGGGACGATGTCATCAGAGGTGGCCGAGTCTGGCCGGACGGCTTCTCTTGGGTTGGTGGGTGATGAACCGCTCGTCATGCGGCCGTTTGCTTCAGCCCTAGTGTAGACCAGTCGACCTCGTCCGGGTGTCCGGTCTTCGAGCCCCTGACACGACAGTACGTCTCCTCGAACGGCGCAGGCGGCGGACCCGCAGCATCAGATCTCCAGGGCCGGGGCCAGCAGCGGCCGCTCGGCGCTTGAAACTGCCTGGCCTCTAACCCCCGGCCCCGCCCGAAATCCTCCCGACGCTTCGGCAGGCCCAGGGACGCTGGTGGACGACCCCCGGCATGGATGGCGTCACCATGACATCATGCTGGAGATGTCGAAGCCTGCACAGCCCCGACCCGCAGTTTGACTCGGAGATGGTGCAATGGAGTCACCCCATGCCATCAGGCGCCCTCCAAAGAACCGGGCCAACGCACGTATTCGCATGGTATGAGGTGGAACCAGAAGTTCCGGACGACGGTCCGCCCGTGCCCGTGAACTCACCAGCCCGAGGCCGGCTCCCCCTTTGCATGTCTCCCCCGCGCCGGGGCTACTCTGGTCTCCCTCGGACCCGCTGCGCCTTCTTCCGTGACAGCATCATCTCAACTAGAACGGCGACTACGAACACCCCCACCAGCATGATCCACCCAATCTGGGGACCGCTGACCGACCAGGTCTCGCGCAAGCTCCGGACGACTTGTCGGAACATGGCGCCCGCGGGCTGCGTCAGCACCAGGCTGCCGCTCGGTCCCACACGCAAGAATCCCGTGATGTCTAGGGCCCAGGCTCCCGTCGCCATGATGAGCAGCGGCCGCGCAAACCGGGCAAACCCGACAGCCCGCCCTACGAGCACGAAGACGAGAAGGGACGACGGCACAAGGAGCGCCGCCGACCAGAAGGGCAGATAGATCACGACAAGTGGCTGTGGCCCCTGGGCGGGCGTCGAGAGGTACAGCATACTGGCGGCCCCGGTGAAGAACGGCACGACGCCACCGATCGCGAGGACTGCGGCGACCACCCATGCCATCACGGTTCGGTTCAACCGGTCCGCCTTTGTCGACATGCAGCCGCAGACTCAGGATATCGGAGAGTCACTCCGGGGGACAGTCGACGTCTGACTGGATCACGCCGCCGTCCTGTGAATCGTGGAGTCAGCTGACCTTGGATGCGACCGGGAGTTCGTGGATTAACGACCGCCCGCACCGGCACTCCTCTCATGCAGCCGCGGGATGCTTCGCCGCCTCGCGGACGGCCAGCGTTCGACCGTTGAGAGCGGTGGTTCCGCTCACCGCGACCGGCCGCGCCAAGATATCGAGTACCGGGCACCGCGATTCCACCAAGTGGACCAGCGTCCGTATCTTCTCCTCATCCTCAAGGCTTGCAATCTTCGTCTCATAACGAATCTTGGTAAACCCCGGTGGCACCGATTCGCCCAGGCCGAACAACCCCCTCAGGTCGAGTTCGCCTTTGCACTCTACCTCCACCCCGCCAAGATCCATCCCCAACACCGAGGCGTAGGCCGCATACATGATCTCCTGGCACGCACCCAGAGCAGCCAGCACCAGTTCGACCGGATTCATCCCGGCGTCTCCGCCACCCAGCTCCGCAGGCTCGTCGACAACAAGAGGGTCGAAGTCCCGCACCCGAACGCTGCAGCGCACTCCCTCCTCCAGACGACTTGACGCCCGAAAGACCGCTCTGGCGCACTCCGGCTTGTTCGCAATCGTGGACATCAACCCGGTCAGTGCAGTCCGTACTTGTTGGGTCCTGTTGTCGGCAATTCCTGTTCCCTCACCGTGCATCTGCAACCCCTTCCACTCATGGCTAACGCGAACAACCCTTGGTCGCGTATCATGACAATGTATATCCTCTTTGTCAAGATTCACATACACATCCTCTTTGCTCGCCCGTAGAGGGGTGCATTTGGGCCGGCTCGGGAAGATCTCGCGCAACAGAGGGTCGGGCTGATCGGGGAGCACTGGCAGTGAGTGGGCTCCCCCGTGCAAACTCAAGCGCCACGAGCGAGCGCTCCCTGGATCTTGGCGGGCAGTATGCTCGTAGTAGGACGGAGCATGGAGAATACGTGGCTAAGAAGACCGGACGGATTCCACCCTGCACGAAAGGCTCGCCACCAATAAGCACTTCTAGTTCTTCCTGCGGGCTTTCAGGATCCGGCCGGGCCCAAGAAATGCCAAGCTATGGCCTCCGAGGCTCTTGGCTTCGATTCGTAGGCAGACACGGGTGTGGAGGAACTCGAGGGAGGCACACGGACGAAGCTCAACCAGATCGCGCCCTCCACACCAATACCGCCAACACGGGCACCGCGACCAGCGACACACCTTGCGTCAACGTGAGCCCGCCGAGAAGTCGGGGATCGGCTCCGGAGACCGCCTCTCCCGCGCCCGCCCGCAGGAGGTCGAGCAGCGAGCGCCCGATCAAGTATCCAAGGGCCACCGCCAACGCTGTGACGCCAGGAGCAGCACGTCGCTTCAGCAGGATGAGGCCGGCACCGAGCAGCACCAGGCCAAGCGCGGACTCGTAGAGCGGGATCGGATGGCGAACTGCCCCCAGGTAGTCGATGCCCCACGGCAGCGAAGTCGGCCGTCCGGGGTGAAGCCCTGTCAGAAAGCACCCGACCCTACCGATGGCGATGCCGAGGGCCAGCCCGGGTGCAGCCACGTCAGCCGTGGCACGGACGGAAAGTCCGCATCTGCGAACGTACAAGACCCCAGCAACCACCGCACCGAGCAGCCCGCCGATGAAGGTGAGTCCCCCTTGCCACACGGCGATGAGCCGCAGGGGGTGGGCGATAGTCTCACCGATGAGGTCTGGCTGGAGCGCCCAGAGCACTTTACTCCCGAGCACTCCGGCCACAGCCACCACGATCGTGAGTGTCCAGAGCCTCTCGGCGGGAATCCCGCGGCTGGGAGCAAGGCGGGCCGCCAGGTAGGCACCAGCAAGGATGCCGAGTGCTATGAACATGCCCCACGTGCGTAGATGAACGGGGCCCAGCGTGATCATCTCAAAGGTGCGGTACGGCACGGTGCTGTCTCCCCTATCGAAGGCGGCTGGTCTGGAGTCCGCTGCCCACAGGCCAGCGGAACGCGGAAGGGCAGGTCAAGCAAGCGCAAAGATGCGCGCGAGGACACGGACCTTCACCCTGGGAAGATCCGCAGCCAAGAGCACGCAAGAGCTCGCCCGACGCACTCGAGAACTCAGCCCGATGAGCCCTCCCCGAGCGGTCTCACGACGAGGGTGTTGCCGCGGATGCCGCTGACCACCACGTGTTCACCCGGCTGCGGCGCGGCATCCGTGAATCCGGTGGCTTGGGCAGTCCACAGTTCGCCGCGTAGAGACACAACAACCCGTCCGGACTTCACGCGTTTCACGCTGGCCACGGTGCCTAGCATCGCCTCGCGTCCCGTGACCACCCGGCGGCTCATCGCATCGATCACGGCCTTGTAGAGCAGGATGCTCACTCCCAGGATGGCGAGGTAAACAACGAGTGCGACCGGCAACGAAAGGACGAAGAACACCGCCAAACCGAAGACCGGCATAAGAAGAACGAGATGGCACATCTAGCGGGAGCTCCAGCCTTCGGCCCAGATCTCTTCACCCTCGAGCGCGAGCTTGAGTGTGGGCAGAGGACTGGGCGGGGGGCCGGCGAG
>DASRMJ010000247.1:0-3941 GCA_035647995.1 Thermoleophilia bacterium
GCCGCGCTCGGTCTCACGGCCGCCGTCGCCTATCGCACGCTCTTCTCCCCACAGCCGGGAAAGACGACCGACGGGGGCGCCGTCACCACCGGCACGACGGCCACGACGTCGAGCACCGATGGCGACGCCCCCGGGACCACCACCCAGACCACGTCGGCCGGCCAACCGACCACGAGCGTCACCGGCACCCAGGCCGGTCGTCTGCTGAAGACGTCCTCGTGGATGGCCTCCTCCACCCTCCCAGCCGAAGGCGGCAACGACTACGGGGCGGCCAACGTCGCCGACGGGGACCTCGGCACGTGCTGGAGCGAAGGCATCGACGGGCAGGGCGCAGGCGAGTGGGTCCGCCTTGCGTTCGACAAGCCGACGGTCCTCACCGGCATCGAGATCGCGAACGGCTACCAGAAGGACGATCGTCGCTTCTCGGGGAACCCGCGTGTGGCCGTGCTGCGCATCGAGTACTCCACGGGCTCGGCTCAGACGGTCCAGCTCCACGACTCGATGGGTTTCCAGACCGTGACGCCCTCGCCCACGCCCACGCAGTGGGTGAAGTTCGTGGTGGAGTCCACGTATCCGGGAGAGTTGTGGCAGGACACCTCGATCTCCGAGATCCGTCTGTACGAGTCGCAGTAGGAGGCGTACTAGGGGTCGGACGTCCGGCCGGTCCCCCCTCTACGAGGCGGACACCCGCCTGTCGGAGATGAGCTCTCCCCCGCTTGCGACACACTCGAGCGGGTTCTCGTGCAGGACCACGACCATGGCACTGGCCGGTAGTCCGTACGCTTCGACCGCCGCTTCGGTCAGCGACTTCACGAACACCCTCCGCTTGTCCATGTCGCGCATCGGGGGTCCCTCGACGGTGATGATCGGCATCGCCTGCTCCTCTCCTGGAGCCTCTTGGGCTCCGTCGCTCCTGGGTGCATCTATCGCGTGCGTGACACGGCTGACGCCGCGGCCCCGTCTGCCACTCCGCCGTCCCCCCGCAAAGAGTGGATGGGGCCGACCGCCGCGGACCGAAGGCCTCCTCCGGCCACCAGCATGACCAGACCGACCATACCGACCGCCGCGGAGCCAACGTAGACGGCCCCGAACCCGGCAGAGTCTGCCACGATCCCCCAGGTCAGGCTACCCAGACCCACGCCCACATCCATCGCCGCGGTGAAGGTGCCCATCGCGGCCCCGCGCTCCGACGACCGGGCGCGGTCGACGGTCCACGCCATGAGGACCGGCTGCACCGCGCCGACTCCCAGACCGTAGAGAGCGGCGACCACGAGCATGCCCGCAAACGTGGAGACCCACGCCAGCAAGAGCATCGACGCGGCGATCATGGCCATGCCGGGAGCGACCACCTGCCCCCGGCCGAAGCGATCGGAAGCCTTGCCGAGCGGCCCCCTCGACACGATCAGGAACACCGCGTACACCGAGAAGAAAATGCCCGGATTGCCGAGGCCACGCACATCGGCATACACCGGCAGGAAGGTGATCACGGAGGCGTACGTGAGCGCCATACAGATCAGCACCGCAGATGGAAACAGCGCCGACCGCAGCAGCACGGCGCGGGTGCCGGCCGGGGCGGCGGCACGACTCGAACGCGTGACGTGGTCGGACGAGACCCCCAACGAGGCCAGCGCGGCGGCGCCCGCCAGCGCCGCCGCCGCCCAGAAGAGGGCTCCGTACCCCCACCTCTGCACGAGGAGGACGCCGGCCGCGGGCCCCACCGCCATGGAAAGGTTCATGGCTATGCCGAAGTAGCCCATGGCTTCGCCCCGCCGGCGGGCGGGTGCGATGTCCGAAGCCATCGCCCAGGCCGAAGTGCCGAACGCGGCCCAGCCCACCCCGTAGGCCGACCGCAGAAGGATCAACCACCCGACGCCGGTCGCCCGGCCGTAGAGGAGCGAGACCACCACCAACAACAACGCGCCCCAGATCATCAACCGCTTGCGACCGCTCACGTCGGAGTAGCGGCCCACGAACGGCCGCAGGATGACCGCGGTGACCGCGAACGAACCCATGACGACGCCCACCCCCGTGTCGCTGCCCCCGAGGTGCTTCACGAACAGAGGTAGTGTCGCGAGGAGTAGATAGAAGCTGCCGAACGCCAACGCGTTGGACAGAAGGGCGAGGTTGAAATCTTTGGAGAAGATGCGGTCTCCGGATGCGGTTGGTCCGTCGGTCCGCGTGGCGATGGTGTGTTCCATCCCGGAACGATAGCACGGCGCAGCTGTTCCAGGGTGCCGCTTATATAGAGAAGTCGGCGGGCAGGTCGCGCAGACGAGGACTGCACGATCGGCGGATCAGTCCGACGGTCTCTCCACGTCGAACTCGAAGTACTCTATGCGCTTGAGATTGTCGCCGCCGAAGGCTTCGCGAAGACGATCCTGGAGGACCGCGAGCACCTCGGCCCGATGCTGCTCCACTTCGTGCCGCTGGGTCTCCGAGTCGACGCCGGGGAGGTCCACGTCGAAAACCGCCTCGAACTCCGCGAACAACTTGATCCTCGCCATCTCAGCCCCTCTCTTCGCAGGCGACTCGCCGCGCCCGTCACGCGCGTCATACCCACCCTGCGACGACCGGCTAACATCGCCGCCGACACCTGGCACCCAGTGCCTGGCACCTCGATCAATCCAGGTTTACACTATTTCGCCCGTGGTAATACACTCATCGGCACTCGCACAGGGCGATGCCGCCGGACTGAACCAGAAGACCTGGAGGCAAGACGGTGAGACCCACGGAAGACCTGGTGCGCGAACACGGTGACATCCTGGCCATGATCCAGGTGGTGAGAGAGATGGTGCGTCGGCTGGACGCCGGGACGGCCGTCGACCCCGGCCACATCGAGAAGGCCATCTACTTCATACGCCACTACGCCGACAAGTACCACCACGCAAAGGAAGAGGACCTACTCTTCCCCGCGATGCACGACGCCGGCGTGCCCAGGGAAGGCGGTCCGATCGCCGTGATGCTCGCGGAACACGACGAAGGGCGGGCATATGTGCGCAACGCAGCGGAAGCCCTCGAGAGATACCGCGCGGGAGACGGCGCTGCAGCTCAGGTCGTGGCCGCCAACCTGCGCAACTACGGAGGCCTTCTCGAACAGCACATCTCGAAGGAGAACCAGGTGCTCTACCCGATCGCAGATGCCCACATCGGGCAGACGGGTCAGACGGAGTTGCGGTGGTCGTTCGACCATGTCAACGCCAAGCCGGAGATGGTCGAGGAGTGTGCCCGCTGCAAGGCCATCCTCATGGAACTCGACCCGATCTACCTGGACGAGGACTGAAAGACGGCGCTGCGGCCTTCGCCTCCGCGGAGGCGCCGACTACGGCCCCGGCCTCGCCTAGTTGCCACCCGCTTCCCGAGCCCACGGCCGGCCACAGCCGAGTGACGGCTCCCGTCGGCCTCCGCTCGGAGCCCTACTCCTCGGCCGCCCCGCGTCTCACCGCGTCGCGTCCGTACTTCTCGCGGATGGTGTCGAGTTTCAGATCGAGGTCGCGCAGGAGCGGCAGGTCTTGGTCGAACAGGTCGTCTTGCCAGGAGCGCGCCACCAGATTGGACAGGCCCACCCCGACGAGCCGGATGCGGTAGCGCCGCTGCCGACCCTCCCGAAAGAGGGACAGGACCTCCTCGAAGAAGACTTCGTCCACGTCCAGAGGGCGACGGAGCGTGCGCGACCGCGTGTGCGTGACGAAATCGGAGTAGCGGATCTTCACCGTGACCGTGCGGGCTTCAAGCCGTTGACGCCGTAGTCTCCGACACACGTCCTCGGTCAAGTGGAGCAGTGTCGATTCGAGGCGCGCACTATCCGTGGTGTCTTCCTCGAAGGTGGTCTCCCGCGAGATGGACTTCACGGCTTCGTGCGTAGTCACCGAACGCGCATCTTGACCGCGCGCCCGCCGCGCCAGCGTCTCGCCCCACTCACCGAAGGTCAGGCGGAGCAGATT
>DASRMJ010000248.1:0-6934 GCA_035647995.1 Thermoleophilia bacterium
GGTGGCCTTCGAGCGGGGGAGCATGCGCGAAGTCATCTCCGACGCCGAGACCGGGTTCCTGGTGGGGTCGGTGGAGGAGGCGGTGGCCGTCATCGGAGCGGCGGGCACGGGCGGAGGCGCGGGCACCGATGGCCCTCTGGCGGCCCTCGACCGCCGGGCCTGCCGCCGCTGGGTCGAGGAACACTTCAGCGTCGAGCGGATGGTCGACGGCTACCTGGCGGTCTACCAACGGGTGCTGGAGCAGTCTCGGCGGGAGGACCACCGGCCCTGGGGCTACTACAAGGTGCTCGAAGACGAGCCCGCCCACAAGACCAAGCGCATCGTCGTGCTGCCGGGCGCGCGCCTGAGTCTCCAGCGCCACCGACGCCGGTCCGAGCACTGGCACGTGGTGTCGGGCCGGGCCGTGGTGACCCGCGACGATGAGGAGCTGCCCCTCGGCGCCGGGGAGTCCGTCGACATACCGATGGGGGCGGCTCACCGCATGGCCAACCCGGGTACGGAACCCCTCACCTTCATCGAAGTGCAACGAGGGGACTACTTCGGCGAAGACGACATCGAGCGCCTGGAAGACGACTTCGGGCGATCGTGAGTATGATCCGCCGCCACCCCGGCAACCCCATCCTCACCAAGGCCGACGTACCCTACCCGGTGGCGACGGTACACAACGCGGGGGCGGTCAAGTACGACGGAAGGTACCTGCTGCTCTTCCGTTCACACCGCCGCAACGGCCGATCGATCATCGGCCTGGCCGAAAGCGACGACGGCTTCCGCTTCACCGTGCGCCCAGAGCCCTTTCTCGTGCCTGCCACGAACGGCGTCTTCGCCGAGTACGAAGAGTGGGGCATCGAGGACGTGCGCGTGTGCCCGATGGAGGGGGAATACCTGCTCACCTACAGCGCCTACTCGCGTCACGGCGTGCGGGTCGCGTTGGCCCGCACCGCCGACTTCCGCAGGGTAGAGCGCGTGGCGCTCATCACCCCGGCCGACAGCCGCAACGTGGTGATCTTCCCGGAGCGCATCGACGGAAGGTACGTGCGACTGGACCGGCCGCATTCGGAGATCTCTCCCTGGAGCATCTGGATCACCTACTCCCCCGACCTGGTCCATTGGGGCGACTCGCGGGTGGTGATGCAGCCGGTCCCGTACCACTGGGACGAGCAGAAGATCGGCCCCGGGGCGACGCCCATCAAGACGCCGCGGGGCTGGCTCCATATCTATCACGGCGTCTACCCGACTATGGCTGGCGCCGTTTACCGACTGGGTGTGGCCCTCCACGACCTCGCCGACCCGGCCCGCGTGCTGGGCGTGTCCGACGAGTGGATCCTCGAACCTGAGGACCCCTGGGAGCGCGTGGGCTACGTACCGAACGTGGTGTTCACCTGCGGAGCCATACCCGAGGACGACGGCACCGTGAAGATCTACTGGGGCGGTGCCGACACTGTGATGTGCGCAGGCACGGCTGTCATCGACGAGTTAGTGGACTTGTGTCTTGACGCCCCGCGGGCCTCGAGGGGGGATGTATGAGAGCGCTGGCCTTCAACGGCAGCCCCGGAAGAATCGGAGCACCGCGACCCTGCCGGAGCACGCTCTGAGCGGCTGCGCGGCGAGCGGCGCGGAGATCGAGGTGGTGCACCTCTGCGACCATGCCTACCAAGGTTGCATCAGTTGCTTCGCCTGTAAGAAGATCGGCGGGAAGAGCTACGGTCGGTGTAACGTGCGGGACGGGCTCAGCCCACTCCTCGACCGGGCGGCCCAGGCCGACATCTTGATATTGGGATCGCCCGTCTGCTCTCACACCGAGACGGGCGAGATACGGTCGTTCGTGGAGCGTCTGCTCTTTCCGTACTTGACGTACACGCCCGACCGTGCCTCCCTCTTCCCTAGCAGATGAGATAGCGCACGTCGACGGCGAGCAGCGGGTAGGACACATCGACCGCCGTGGCCGGTACGTCTGGCAGCCGATCCGGTAACGCTACTCCTCGTCGTCCCCGCAGCAGCTCGGGGCAGGCTGACGTCTCATCATCGGCTCCAGCACCCGAACGAAGAAGACCATCGCGAGCAGACCGCCCACTATGGGGGCGAGGACGTACACGTAGAGGAACCCTCCCACGCGGTCGGGGAACGCCGCGGCGCCCCACCCCGCGAGCCAGGCCACCAACCGGGGGCCCAGATCGCGTGCCGGGTTGAGCCCGGCCTGCGTCAACGGCGCGATGAGGGCGATGATCGAAGTGACCGTCAAGCCGATGAACACCGGAGCCAGGGCGTCGTCCGGACGCCCGACGTTGCATCCTTCGGTCAGGGCGAAGATCATGAGTACGAGCAAGAATGTGCCCATGGCCTCCGCCCCCATCGCAAGTGGCAGGGAGACGACAGCCGTGTGATCCGGCGCAGGGTAGAACTCGCCGAACATCGCGGCGGTCCTGATCGACTCCGCGGTGCCTCGCACAATCCCGTGAGCGCTCTCGAATGCCGCGATCGAAGACGAGAAGAGCACGTACAACACCAGGCCCGCCACGACGGCGCCCACGAACTGGGCCACGAGGTACACCGGCAACTTGCGGCGGTGCATCCGCCCGCCAAGAACCATGGCCAGACTCACCGCGGGGTTGAGGTGGGCACACGACAAGTGCCGCGTGAGGTAGATCGCGAGAGCCACCCCGATGCCCCACGCCAACGCGATCTGCATCAGCCCCTGGTAGGCATTGAATAGCACCGAGACCGCGACGGACCCGCATCCGAATAACACCAGCACGAAGGTGCCGAGCGCTTCTCCGATGAACTCCCTTTGGTATCTCATCCGTCCGCTCGCAAGCAATGCCGCACCGTTCCCAAGATGGCCCCGCTCAGGAGGATACACCCCCGCGCCCCCACCGGAGCCGCCGGCGCATCGGATGCGCTGGCGGCCTGCTACCATTGAGTCTCGGCCACGTCTGAGGAGCACGTCCGACCATGACCCGCATCTCATACCGCGAAACCCGCGCTCTCGACCCCACGCCGCGCAGCTTCACCGACGTCGTGCTCAAGGGCATCGCCGAAGGCGGCGGACTCTACGTGCCCGACCGGCTGCCGGAACTCGACCTCAAGACGGTGCTGAGCCTGGCCGCCCTCCCCTACCACGGGCGGGCCTTCGAGGTGTTCCGGCGCTTCGGGCTCGACGTGCCCGAAGCCCGGCAGGCGGAGCTGCTCGCCGAGGCCTACGCCGCCAACTTCGACCATCCGGCGGTAGCCCCGGTCGTGTCCATGGGGGCTGCGGCTCCCGGTATGCACATGCTCGAACTCTGGCACGGTCCCACCTCCGCCTTCAAGGACATGGCCCTGCAGTGCATGCCCCTCTTCTTCTCGGAGGCGGTGGCTATGCGCCGCACCGCCGGCGCCGACGTGCCCGACTTCCTCGTTCTGGTGGCCACCTCTGGCGACACCGGGAAGGCCGCCCTCGAGGGCTTCGCCGACCGGCCCAGCACCCGCATCGCCGTGCTGTTCCCGGCGGAAGGCGTGTCGGAGGTGCAGCGCCGCCAGATGACCACCCAGCACGGAGCGAACGTGGCCGTATACGGCGTGAACGGCAACTTCGACGACTGCCAGAACGCGGTCAAGGCCGCCTTCTCCGACCCCGGCTTCAACACCCTGCTCCGCCGCGACCATCACACCGAACTCTCATCTGCCAACTCCATCAACTGGGGGCGGCTGCTGCCGCAGATCGTCTACTACGCGAGCGCCTACGCCGACGTGGCCGCCGCCGGGGGCCTCGAGCCGGGCGCGCCCCTTGACGTGTGCGTGCCCACGGGCAACTTCGGGAACATCCTGGCCGCCCTCTACGCCAAGCGCATGGGCGTCCCCATCGGCCGGCTCATCTGCGCGTCGAACGAGAACGACGTGCTGGCCAACTTCATAGCCACCGGCACCTACTCCATCAAGGACCGGCCCTTCGTCACCACGCCCTCGCCGTCGATGGACATCCTCATCTCGTCGAATCTGGAGCGGGCACTGTATGAGGTGTGCCGCGATCCGGAGCGCATCCGGGGCTGGATGGCCGGTCTCGCCACGGAGGGCGCATTTTCGGTGGACCCGGGCACACGCGCCGTTGTGCAGGAGCTCTTCGTTGGCGAGTCCGTGGGAAACGACGAGAGTCTCGAGGTGATCCGTCGTGTGCTGGCCGACACGGGCCGACTTCTCGACCCGCACACCGCCGTGGCTTGGGCGGCAGCCGCGCGGCAGAAGGGCGACGCACCCATGCTGGTGGTATCCACCGCCCACTGGGCCAAGTTCGGAACGGACGTCTACAAGGCTCTGCGTGGCCTCCCCCACCGTGACCCGCTGCCTGCCGACACCGCCGGCATGTCCGAGTTCCAGCTGCTCGACCAGGTGCTGCGCCTGGCCCCGGGCGAGAAGATCCCGGCGGGACTAGCCGGCCTGGAGACCGCGCCCGTGCGCTTCACCACAACCATCGGCCGCACCCGGGACGCGGTGGTAGGTGCGGTGCTTGGGTGGCTGGCGGGGGGGGCGTAGCCGCATGACGGTGCGCATCGTCACTGACAGCAGCAGCTGCCTACCTCCGGGGTGGGCGGAAGAGAACGGCGTGAGCGTGATCCCTCAGGGGATCGTGGTGGACGGGACAGCCTACCGCGAGAACGTGGACCTCTCCGGTGACGAGTTCTATCGCCTCCTCGAGTGGGGCTCCACCGCCACCTCCAGCCAGCCGCGACCGGACGCTTTCGTCACCGCCTACCGCGCGGCGCTCGATGCCGGCGACGAGATGGTGTCGGTGCACATCGGGTCGGACCTCAGCGGCACGCTTGACGCTGCCTACAGCCACGCGGCCGGGCTGCGGACGCCCGATTCGCCGGCCCGCATCCACCTCGTGGACTCCTGCAGCGCCGGCCTGGGGTTGGGCTTCCTGGTGGTGGAGGCGGCGCGCCTCGCGGCCGAGGGCGCTGAGGCCCTGTCCATCGTGACGGCCCTGGAAGCCATGGTGCCGAAGATCCGCGTCTACTTCATGCTCCACACCATGACCTACCTCGTGCGCGGCGGCCGGGTGGGTCGCGCCGCGGGCCTGGCAGCCTCGCTCCTGAAGCTGCGGCCCATACTCACCATCAATGACGGCGAGATCGCGCCGGCGGCACGCACACGCACCCCGCACGCCGCGGCAGCGCAGCTCTGGGCGCTCATAGACGCCTCTGCCCGGCGCGGCGTGCGCTACGCCGGGTTCCACTACGGGCTGAACCGCGACGAGGTGGACGGCTGGCGCCAGGAGTTCACCCGCCGCTATGGCCTGGAGGCATGGCTCACGCAGCTCGGACCGGCGGTGGGGGCCCACTCGGGGCCGCGCGTCCTGGGCGTGGTGCTCGTCGAGGAGTGATGCGGCCGCGCCCGAGGCCCGCTGTGTGCGCCGGCCGCTGTGCGCGCCACCTACCGCGCGCCACCTACCGCGCGCTCCCGCTGCTGCGGGTCGAGGCCAGTGCGGGTCGAGGTCGCTGCGCGCCGTCGCCGCCCCGGAGTCACTGTGGTACCATAATGGCGTCATATCGACTCCACACACGTGCGGAGGCCATCGTGCCTGTAAGTCTGTCCATAAAGAACGTCCCGGAGGATGTGGCCGCCCAACTCCGCGACCGTGCGAAAGCTCACAGACGATCACTCCAGGGGGAGCTTCTGGCGATCGTCGAACAGGCGGTCGCCGCGCCCGCGGAACTGACTCCTGCGGGACTGAAGGCCTACGTCGACTCCCTAGGTCTACTGACGGACGATGACTCGGTAGGCATCATCAGGACAGACCGTGACGGCCGCTGACGAGGGGATCGCGCCCAGCGGGGACAGCGCCCCGGGCACATACCCACCCGCGGGTTCGCAGCCGCTTGTGGTAGTCGACGCTTCGGTGTTCGGAGCCCTTGTGTTCAGCGAGTCGCGCAGCCGGGAAGCAGCGGATCTGTTGGCCGAAGCCACTCTGATCTCCCCCGGTCTTGTCAGGTACGAGATGGCCAACATCGGGCGCACGAAGATCATGCGAAACCCCGAGAGCGGCGCCCTCATCACCCGTGCGTTCCGTCGCTGGTTGGAACTGCCCGTGCGCTTGGTGACCCCAGATTTCGGAGGAGTCTTGAGTCTCGCAGTGGCCGAGCAGTTGAGCGCCTACGACGCCGCCTATGTGTACGTAGCCGCCGCGCTGGGCGCTCCCCTCCTGACCTTCGACGAACAGCTCGGCGCGACCTGGCGACGTATCAGCGGCTGACCGGCTGCGCGTCTCGGCGGCTGCGCGTCTTCGGCTCGTACAGATGCGCTCGGGTCAGCGGCAGGTCGGACCGGAGCCCGTTGGTGAACGTGACCTGATACACGCGGGCGTCACCGTATTTGAAGCCGGCCGCCGAGGCGTGAAGGTAGAAGCGCCACATCCGCACGAACGACTCGGAGAAGCGCCGCCGCACCTCGTCGACACAGCTTTCGAACCGTTCGGCCCAGGCGTCGAGGGTGCGGGCGTAGTGGAGACGCAGATTCTCCACGTCGGTGGCCACCAGGTCCGTCTGCCCCATGGACTCGCAGATTTGGCCCAAGGTGGGTAGGTAGCCGCCGGGGAAGATGTACTTGCCGATCCACGGGTCAACGTCCGCTTCGCATTGCGTTCCGATCGTGTGTAGGACTCCCACCGCTCCAGGGGCCAACAACTCTCCTACTTTCGAGAAGAACTCCCCGTAGTACTCCTTACCCACATGCTCGAACATGCCGATGGACACGAACTTGTCGAACTCGCCCTCGGCCTCCCGATAGTCGAGGAGTTCGACGCGTACGCGGGGATAGAGCCCTTCGGCCCGCAGACGTTCGTTCGCGAACCGGTGCTGCTCGCTGGAGAGTGTGTAGCCCACGCCTTCCACTCCGTACTCCCGGGCGGCGTACAGCAGCATCCCTCCCCAGCCACATCCCACGTCCACCAACCGCTCTCCTT
>DASRMJ010000249.1:0-2305 GCA_035647995.1 Thermoleophilia bacterium
TTATCTGGTGAAGCACGCCGTCCACCCTGATGCGCACGGGCATGCCGTAGAGTTGGGGTTCGAAGTGCACATCGGAGGCCCGGCGTTTGAGGGCCGATTCCAGTATGCCATCCACCAATTGCACCACCGAGACGTCTTCGGCGTCGCGCCGCTCCTCGGCTAGGTGGCTGAACGAGAGCTCCTCATCTTTCTCCCTGGCATCCAGGGCGCCCTTGCCCGAGAACACGTACTCGAGCGTGTCTTTGAAGTCGCTCGAGGTGGCTACGACCGGGACTATGTCGTGACCGGTCATCATGCGCACGTCGTCGAGGGTCACGACGTCCAGAGGATTCACCATGGCAAGTATCAGCGCGTCTCGATCGAAGTCCACGGGAATGACCTCTCGGGCCCGGATGAACTTCTCGGGGAGCAATGTGACTACCCGCGGATTGGGAAAGACCTCCTCCAACCGGACGACTGACAGTCTCTTCTGGGCTGCCAGCGCTTCGGCGAACTGCTCGTCGCTGATGTAGCCGAGCTTGATGAGGGCTTCGCCCAGCTTCGACCCATGTTCTTTCTGGTAGCTCAAGGCGCGGTCGAGCTTGCCCTTGGTAAGGGCCCCACTCTTGATGAGGATGTCGCCCAGCCGACCGGTGCCGTTGCCCGCTCGAGGCATCGACGTCACCTGCTTCCTATAGGGGGTGGGGGTACACGCGTCAGGTGCATCATCTCTGCTATCATCATACCGTCCGACGGCTAAGGTATCGACAGTTCCGCTCCCGGACATGACCCTCCGGTGCGGTCCCCCGACAAGCAAGGAGTCCGCCGTGCTTCCCATCTGGGATTGGACACTCATACTGCTACTGCCCGCCTTCGCTCTGTCTCTCTACGCGCAGATCAAGGTGAAGTCGACGTTCGCCCGCTACAGCAAGGTGCCTTCCGGGCGCGGCCTCACCGGCGCGCGCCGGCTGCTGGATGCGGGCGGTCTCTCTCACGTGCCCGTCGAACTCACGCAGGGCCAACTCTCCGACCACTACGACCCTCGAGGCAAGGTGCTCCGCCTGAGCGCCGACGTGGCCAATCGGGACTCGCTGGCCGCCCTGGGGGTCGCCGCGCACGAGGTGGGGCACGCCTTACAGGACGCCGACAGCTACGCACCTATGCGCGCCCGCTCGCTCCTCGTACGCCCCGCGTCGTTGGGGAGCAACTTGGGCATCATCCTATTCATCGTGGGTCTGTTCATCGGACGCAACCCGATGCTCATGAACCTCGGCATCCTACTCTTCTCCGCGGCCGTGTTGTTCACTCTGGTCACGCTCCCGGTGGAGTTCAATGCGTCCCGCCGGGCGCTGGCTCTGCTCACCTCCCAGGGCATCCTGGTCTCGAGCGAGGTGGACGGGGCGCGCAAGGTGTTGAGTGCGGCCGGTCTCACCTACGTTGCCGCGGCGCTCATGGCCATCGCCCAGCTGGCGCGACTGCTTCTCATCAGCCGTAGTCGCTGATCCAAAGACGGGAACGGCCGCGCAAAGCGACCTGACAAGGGCCGGCAGGCAGGCGCGGGAGGCGGGCCGCGCGAGGTCGCCCGGCCCAGGCCGCCAGCCTCAGGCCGCCCGTTACAGGAGCTGCTCCACCAACTCGATGACCTGCGAGATACGGAAGGGCTTGGTGAGGTACGCGTCGACGCCGGCCTGCCGGCCCCGCTCCTCGTCGCCGCGCATGGCCTTAGCCGTGAGCGCCACGATCGGCACCGAGGCCGTCAGGGCGTCGGCCTTCAACGCCTCCGTAGCCTCGTAGCCGTTCATCTCGGGCATCATCAGATCCATGACCACCAAGTTGGGCGCGTTCTCCTTGGTCAGCGCGACCGCCTCCAGGCCATTCGTGGCCCTATGGACTTCGTGTCCCATGGCCTCCAGCGACATGGCGACGATGTTGAGGATGTCCGGGTCGTCGTCCGCAACGACAATGCGAGCCACCGTGGGCCTCCCTATCCTAGTCTCGGAGCCTTGCTGCGAGGTTCTCTGCCTGCGCCGGCCTGTGGGATCGTGAACATGAACTGCGATCCCTTCCCCGGTTGGGATTGTACCGCTATCGAGCCCTGGTGGAGTTCGATCAGGTCCCGCGTGATGGCGAGGCCGAGACCGGTGCCGCCCTGGCTGCGCGTGGATGAGTTGTCTATCTGACTGAAACGTTCGAAGACGCGCTTGAGATCCTCTGCCGCTATGCCCACCCCGGTGTCGCTCACCCGGATCTCCACCAGGCCGTCGGGGGTGGGTCTTGCTTCGACGCTTATGCGGCCGGTCTCGGGAGTGTACTTGATGGCGTTACT
>DASRMJ010000250.1:0-2203 GCA_035647995.1 Thermoleophilia bacterium
CAAGTATGGCAGACGGGCGCGGCGTGCGCCGCGCGCCACCCCGCATCCGTTCTGCGAAGGGCGGAGAATGTGACCCGTGGCCGCCGGCCTCAGGCCAGCGAGTCCAGGTATTCGCGGTACCGAGCCATCTGCGCGAGCACCCGCACCGCCCGGAGCGGCGATGGCAGGACTACGGTCGAGTATTTGCGGCCCACATCGAAGACGCTCTTCTCCATCGGCGTGAACGAGACGTTGATGATGGGCTTCTCGTAGTCCTCCATGTGTTCCGCGACCTTGCGGATGAAGTCCTCCTCCCGCTGCCGGTACTCGTCCACGTCGGGCGGGTCGATGCTGCTCACGTCTATGCCGTACTCCTTGTGCAGCCGCTCGACTACCGCCATCGTCTTCAGGGGCTGACTCACGATTCCCAGGACACCCAGCACGACCACTGCGTCCACCTCATCCGAGGGCGTTACTGCGTGCACCGCTCCCTCCGGCTCGCCCTTGGCCGTGAACATGCCGACCAGGTCGATGGGGTTCGCGTGACTCCAGAAGGGCGGCAGCAGCGCGTTGAGCTCGTCGATCACGTTCGGCGCCAGCTCGGCCAGCTGAAGGCCGTTGCGGTAGACCTCGTCGGCGCTGAGGACTCCCCAGCCTCCACCGAAGGTGACGATAGCGATCCGCGTGCCCCGGGGCAGCGGCAGGTAAGACAGGCAGTACGCGAGATCGAGGAACTCGTCCGGGTCGTTGGTGTACATGAGACCCGACTGCCGCACCACCGCCTCGAATACCCTCTGCGAGGCGGCCATGGCCCCGGTGTGCGACGCCGCCGCCTTACGGCCGAACTCGCTGGCTCCGCCGCGGAGCAGCACCACCGGCTTGGCGGCGCTGGTGTCGCGGCAGGTCTCCAGGAAGCGCCGCCCGTCGACCAGGCCCTCGACGTATGCAAGGACCACGCCCGTCCGCGGATCTGTGCGGAAGTACTCGATGAGGTCGGCGGCGTCCACGAGGGCCTCGTTGCCCACGCCGACGTATTTCCCCAGGCCGGCCTGGTGCGTCTCGCAGGCCTGCATGAGCTGCATGCCCATGCTGCCCGACTGGGAGAGGAAGCTCGCCGGCCCCACTAGCGGCTGCAGGATCGCGGCGCCGGTGCCGTAGAACTTGTTCCAGGAGCACATGGCGCCCAGGGAGTTCGGGCCCACCATGGCGAGCCCATGCTCGGAGGCGATCCGCGCCGCCTCCTGAGCCATGAGGGCACCTTCTTCACTCGCCTCGTCGAAGCCGCCGGAGATCACGACCACCGCCTTGGCGCCCTTCTTGCCGCAGCGGTCCACCACGTCCGGGACGAGCTTGGCGGGGAGCGCGATCAGGACAAGTTCAGGAGCCTCCGGCACGTCATCTATGCTGGAGTAGGCGGGAAGGCCGAAGATCTCTCCACCCTTGGGATTGACGGGAAAGATCTTGCCCCCCGTACCCGCCGGAGATGATGCTGGCGAGAATCAGGCCGCCCCACTTGGTCGGGTCGTTGCTTGCGCCCACCAGGGCCACGCTCTTGGGGTCGAAGATGTACCTCACGTTTTCCAGGCTGACTGGAAGACGGGGCGGGAGAGCGTCCGCCGGAGGCCCTAGCGTAACCAGAGCGTCAACGGCCACGGGAGTGCCGCCGTCGAGCAGGATGGGATTGATGTCGACTTCCTGGATCTCCGGATTCTCCAGCGCCATGCGCCCGATGGTGGTGATCACCCGCGCAAGAGCGTCGCGGTCAACCGCCGGGGCGCCTCGGAAGGGCCCCAGCAGCTCCTTGGCCCGGATGGCGTCGAGCATCCGGGCGGCCTCGCGCGCGTCCAGGGGCGCAACGCCGAACACCACATCCTTGAGCGCCTCGGTCAGCACCCCGCCTACGCCGAACATGACCAAGGGCCCGAACTGCTCGTCACGGCTCATGCCGATGACGAACTCGCGCCCGGCGGGGATCATCTTCTCCACGAGGATGCCGTCCAGGCGGCCGGCTCCTCGCTCCTGAAGGAGGTCCCAGGCGTTTCTCAGGCCGACCTCGCCGCGAATGTCGCCCAGCACCAGGCCGGCGTCACTCTTGTGCAGGATCTGGTGCGAGGAGCCCTTCATGGCGACGGGGAAACCCACGTCTCCGGCGATATCGAGAGCTTCCTCTACCGTGGCGGCCACTGCGCCGGGCGTCACGCTAATGCCATAAGCGGAGAGGAGG
>DASRMJ010000251.1:0-6590 GCA_035647995.1 Thermoleophilia bacterium
ACGGCCGCCTCCGGGTCACGGCTGTGCACAGCCTCGAAGATGTCGAGATGCCGCTGCGCACAGTATTCGAGCTTCTCGGGATCCTCGATCAGCCTTCTGCGGCTGGGCCCGTACACCTCGCTCACGAGAGCGCTGATCATGGTCATGACACTGACGAGCACCGGATTGTGCGACGCCTGGACGATACTCGTGTGAAACGCGATATCGGCTTCGTCCGACGATTGTCCGCCCCTCATGCACTCGTTCGTCTCGAGCGCTGCCTGCTTGATCCGGTAGAAGTCGCTCGCATCGCCGCGTTCGGCGGCCAACCGGACCGCACCGACTTCCAGTATGACACGGGCCTCGAGCAGGTCCCGCACGCTTTCGCGCTCCTTGAGGATGACGGCGGCCAGGGGGTCCGTGAGGTCTTCTATCTTAGCCTCGCGGATCACCGAGCCCCCGCCGGGAGTGACCTCGATCAGGCCCTGCGAGATCAGCACCGAGAGCGCCTCGCGGAGGGCTCCGCGGCTCACCCCCAGCTTCTCTGCCAGCTGGCGTTCGGGGAGCAGTTGGTCTCCAGGAGACAGTACGCCTTCGCCTACCAACGTCTGGATGTGCTCCACGACTTGTTGGTAGATGCGCCCCTGCTTCCTGCGGGTAATCTCCACTACTGACTCGCCCTCGTCGCGATGGTGCCGAACGGCCAAGGGACACGCGGCGGTGTCCTTGAAGACATAGTAACTCATTCGGTGGCACTGGTCCTACCGGTGGTCTACCATCATCCTTCCCCTGGAGGCGCCGATACGCCTGTGGGACAATGTAGTCTGAACAATCCCCGATCGACGGCGCCGCATCCGCCGGCATCGACATGCCGGCTTCGACGCACGTCGCCACCCGATCCGCCGTGGAGGAGACCTTGAGCGACACAATGACCACCTACACCGGCACGCACGACTACATCGCCTCCGCCGAGTTGATGCAGACCGTCAACGTCGCCGTCGCCCTGGCCCGCCCGCTGCTGATCAAGGGGGAACCCGGCACCGGCAAGACGATGCTGGCACAGAGCATCGCCGCGGGCCTCGGCATGCCCCTTCTCGTGTGGAACGTGAAGTCCACGAGCAAAGGCCAAGACGGCCTCTACGTCTACGACACGGTGCAGCGCCTCTACGACAGTCAGTTCGGCGACGGGGACGTGGCCGATATCTCCAGGTACATAAAGTTGGGGCCTCTCGGGAGGGCTTTCTCGTCGGAGGAGCGCGTCGTGCTTCTCATCGACGAGATCGACAAGGCGGATCTGGAGTTCCCCAACGACCTCCTGTGGGAACTCGACCAGATGGAGTTCACCGTAGCCGAGACCGGCGAGAGCGTGCGTGCGGGCCGCAGGCCCGTCGTGATCATCACTTCGAACGCCGAGAAGGAGCTTCCCGACGCCTTCCTCCGGCGCTGCATCTTCCACTACATCGAGTTTCCGAGCGACGAACTCATGCGCCGCATCGTGAAGGTGCACCATCCCGACCTCGAAGCCCGACTGCTCGACCAGGCCATGGAGACGTTCTATCGGCTGCGCGAGATCCCCGGCATCCAGAAGAAGCCGTCGACGAGCGAGCTCATCGACTGGCTACAGGCCCTGGTCATCGGTGGCGTCGAGCCCGAGGAGATCTCCAAGCGTCTGCCCTTCCTCGGGGTGGTGCTGAAGAAGGACAAGGACGTGGAGGCCGCAGCCTTCGCCGCGCGACACCCTGGAGCGACCCGACCCCTCCCGCGTTCCTAGAAGCGAGCGCAGGCGTGTTCGTCGAGTTCTTCTTCCTGCTTCGAGCCCGAAAGGTACCGGTGGCCCTCACCGAGTGGCTGACGCTGACCGAGGCTCTGTCGCAGGGACTGGCGCTCTCCAGCCTGAGCGCCTTCTACTCTCTCGGCCGCTCCACTCTGGTCAAGTCGGAAGCGTACTTCGACCAATACGACCAGGCTTTCGGGGAGGCCTTCGCCGGTGTCGACACGCCCGCCGAGATACACGACGAGGTGTGGAAGTGGTTGGAGGAAGGAGCGCACCTGCCCGGATTGACCGAGGTGGAGCGGGCGGCGCTCGCGGCGGGTATGGCAGGCCTCGACCTCGACGAGTTGCGCCGCCTCTTCGAGGAGCGTCTCCGTGAACAGAAGGAGGCCCACCACGGAGGTTCTCGCTGGATCGGTACCGGCGGCCGCTCGCCCTTCGGTCACTCCGGATTCCACCCGGGCGGTCTGCGCGTCGGAGGGGAAGGCTTCGGGCGATCCGCGGTCAAGGTGGCGGCCGAACGGCGCTATCGCGGCTACCGCACGGACGCCGCGGTGGGCGTACGCCAGTTCGAGACAGCCCTGCGCCGCCTCCGTCAGCTCTCGAGCAAGAACGAGGGACCTCTCGACGAGCTGGATCTCGAGGGCACCATCAACAGGACGGCCGATCACGCGGGAGCGCTCTCTCTGGTGTGGCGGCGGCCGCGCAGGAACCAGACCCGGGTGCTCCTGCTCATGGACGCCGGCGGCTCTATGCATGCCCATATCGGCGCCTGCAACCGGCTGTTCACGGCGGTCGACCGGGCGACCCACCTGAAAGACCTGCGCCGCTACTACTTCCACAACTGCGTCTACGACAACCTCTACCTGGACTCCACCTGCCATCCCCGCAACTCGATACCCACCGCCCGCGTGCTCCAGGAACTCTCCCCCGACTACAAGCTGGTGATCGTGGGGGACGCGTCCATGGCTCCGTCGGAACTGCTGGAGCCGAATGGCATCATCTGGTGGAGTGCGAGCAACGAGGAGCCCGGGATCGAGTGGCTTCGCCGCCTCAACCGCCATTTCCACCGCGTAGTGTGGCTGAACCCGATAGGCGAACGATCGTGGGAGAGCATCTACGGTCGCGACACCATCGCCATCATCCGGAGCATCTTCCCTATGTTCGAACTCACCGTGGACGGGTTCACGGCGGCGGTCCGCAACCTGATGGTGCGACGCTAGAACCTCTCGTCGCCGTCAACCGACCGCTCGGCGGGCGCCGCTTCTGCCGCCCGCCGAACCACCGCGACCACTCATCTTCCGCACGGGTCCGCTCGAAGGATACCCATGCTTCTCGCCTTCCGTGCCCGCGGCCCCTCTTCTAGACTCAAGCAGGACTACAGGCCGGGTTTCGCGCATCCCGGACCCAGCCCAAGGAGGTGCCGAGGGCACGGAACTACCGAACAGGAGGGGGTTGCGCGGGAGTACGGGAGTCGTCTCAACTACTTCAAACGAGCGACTGATTCAAAGGGGGGATGAAATGGCAAACGAACCCCAGCCAAAGGGTGACGGGGTAGCTTACTGGAAGGCCAATCTCAGGCTGATCACCATCTTGCTCGTCATATGGGCAGCGGTCTCCTACGGTGCAGCGATTTTCCTGGCCAACCCGTTCTACAAGATCCAGTTCTTCCAGGTAAACCTTGCTTTCTGGTTCGCACATCAGGGGTCGATGATCGTGTTCGTCGTCTTGATTTTCGTATACGCCAAGATGATGGACAAGATCGACCGCGACTACGACGTCCATGAGTGAGGTGAAGTAATGTCGGTAGAAGTTCTAACTTACATAATCGTCGGCATCACGTTCACCGCCTACATCTACATCGGCTACATGAACCGAGTAGGCACCACCAGCGGTTTCTACGTGGCGGGCCATGGCGTCCCCGCGATCGCGAACGGCGCGGCCACCGCGGCTGACTGGATGTCGGCGGCGTCGTTCATCTCCATGGCGGGTCTCATCTCCTTCCTCGGGTACAACGGTACCTTCTACCTCATGGGGTGGACGGGCGGCTACGTGCTCCTGGCCCTGCTCCTCGCTCCCTACCTGCGCAAGTTCGGCAAGTACACGGTGCCGGACTTCGTCGGTGACCGCTACTACTCGCACACCGCGCGCGTGGTGGCGGCCGTCTGCGCCATCTTCGTCTCGCTCACTTATGTGGCCGGGCAGATGCGCGGCGTGGGTATCGTGTTCAGCCGCTTCCTCGGCCTGCCCATCGGTTGGGGCGTCGTGGTGGGGATGGTCATCGTGGCCTTCTTTGCCGTGCTCGGCGGGATGAAGGGCATCACCTGGACCCAGGTGGCGCAGTACTCGGTGCTGATCTGTGCCTACCTGATCCCGGCCATCGCCATCGCGTGGATCGTGACCGGCAACCCCATTCCGCAGTTGGCCCTCACCTTCAGCGACATCGTGCCGAAGCTGAACCAGCTGCAGACCGACCTCGGACTCATTGAGTACGCGAAGCCCTTCCAAGGCAAGGGCATGCTCGACGTGTTCATGATCACTGTGGCCCTGATGATCGGGACCGCCGGTCTGCCGCACATCATTGTCCGCTTCTACACGGTGCCGTCGGTGCGCGCCGCCCGCTACTCGGCCGGTTGGGCGCTCCTGTTCATCGCCCTGCTCTACACCACGGCCCCGGCGATCGCCGTGTTCGCCAAGTACAACCTGATCAACGAGCTGAACGGCAAGACACCCGCGCAGGTGCAGGAACTCGACTGGGCCGTCAAGTGGGAGACGACCAAACTGCTCAAGTTCGAAGACAAGAACGCCGACGGCCTGCTGACAATGACCGCAGCGGCCGACACCAATGAGATCGAAATCGACAAGGACATCATCGTCCTGTCGACGCCGGAAGTCGCCAGGCTCTCGCCGATCGTAATCGCGCTGGTGGCGGCCGGTGGTCTTGCCGCCGCCCTTTCGACCGCGGCCGGCCTGCTGCTCGTGATCTCGAGCTCCCTGGCCCACGACATCTACTACCGCCTGATCAACCCGAACGCCACCGAGGCGCGTCGGCTCTTGATCGGCCGCCTCATGATCTTCGTGGCCGTTGTGTTCGCCGGCTACTTCGGCATCAAACCGCCCGGCTTTGTGGCTCAGGTGGTGGCCTTCGCCTTCGGGTTGGCCGCTGCGAGCTTCTTCCCGGTCATCATCCTTGGGATCTTTGACAAGCGGATGAACAAGGAAGGAGCCATCGCCGGGATGGTCATCGGGATGGGCTTCACGATGGCCTACATCATCGGCAACCGCTTCATGGGTATGGATCCGTGGTTCTTCAACGTGAGTGCGGAAGGCATCGGGACCTTCGGCGCGTTGCTGAACTTCACAGCTTGCATGGTGGTCTCTCGCCTGACGCCGCCGCCGCCGCCCGAGATCCAAGATCTCGTGGAGTCGGTGCGGATCCCGCGTGGCTCAAGCCAGGCCATCGAGCACTACTAGAAGAGAACGCCGCGGCGCTCGCACCGAGCGTCGCATGGAAGGACCCGAAAGGGGCGCGGAAACGCGCCCCTTTCGCTTCTGCCCCTCACGCAAGTGACACCGACGAACGTGGACCTACGCCGTCCGGGGGGGCGTGCTACTCTGGCCCGCGGCGCTTGCCGCGGGCGCACCCGCGTTGCGCCACACGCGCGACGCATCAGACTACCGGGACACGCGATCCAATCCACGCCGGAGGCGCCTCCCATGCCGATCGAGTACCGCCCCATCTTGGAGGACGAATTCGTCCATTTCGCCACGGCCGCCGTGGGAGCTTTCGGGACCGCCATGTCCGGCCAAGACCTCCGGGCCGAGAGGTCCGCTATCGAGTTCGACCGCACGCTCGCCGCCTTCGAGAAGGGCCGGATCGTTGGGACGACGGCCACTCTGACCCTCGATGTGACGCTGCCGGGAGGGAGGGCGCTGCCCGCCGGGGGGCTCACGTGGACAGGAGTGCTCCCCACGCACCGCCGGCAAGGCGTGCTCAAGACCATGGTCGAGGCACAACTCCAGGGGTCCGCCCTGCGGGAGGAGCCGCTCAGCATCCTTCAAGCCTCGGAGTCCACCATTTACGGCCGGTTCGGGTATGGGGCGGCCACTTACGAACTCGGCTTCTCGATCGACACAGCGCACTCCGCATATCGGCAGGACGTCGGCGGCGTGTCAGACCGGGGCAGCTTCGAGGCGCTGCAAGCAGACTGCGTCGCCGAAGTCCTGCCACCTCTCTTCCAACGTCTTCGCCCCCGTCTTCCCGGGCGCCGTCGGCCGCACGCCGGGCCTCTGGAGCACGTACCTCGCCGACCCCGAGCACGAGCGTGAGGGAGCGAGTGCACTGTTCCACGTGGTCCACCGGGGCGACGATGGATCAGCCGACGGCTACGTGAGCTACCGCGTCAAGTCGGACTGGGTCGGCGGCATACCCGACAGCACGCTAATCGTGCACGACGTGCTGGCCCCGGGCCCAGAGGTCTACGCCGCCCTCTGGCGCTACTGTCTCGACGTGGATCTCGTCGCCACCGTGTCCACCGTCTGGGCCCCCGTCGACGAACCCCTGCGATGGCTGCTCGCCGATCCCCGAAGGCTGCGGGTGAACCGATTGAACGACGGCCTGTGGCTGCGGATCCTCGACGTGCCGGCGGCGCTGGCCGCCCGCGAATACGGCGGGGGCCACGGCGGAGGCAGGGGTGAAAGTGGCGACGGCGCCCAAGGCCGCGCGGGCGGGGACGCCCTGGTGCTCGACATCGCCGACGCGTTCCGCCCCGCCACAGCCGGGCGCTACCTGCTCGAGGCCGGGCCGGACGGCGCCGCGTGCTGCCGCACCATGCGCCCG
>DASRMJ010000252.1:0-4112 GCA_035647995.1 Thermoleophilia bacterium
ATTGCGATCCCGACGAGGTGGACTTCATCATCCCCGGGAACGACGACGCCATCCGCTCGTGCGGGCTCATCATCAGCACTCTCGCACGCGCTGTGGAAGAGGGGCGCCAGAAGGTGACGGCTCGTGAGTTCACGGCCGCGGTCGCCGCGCCGGTTGTCGTGGAGACCCCGCAAGCCGAAGCCCCTGTGGCCGAAGCCCCGGTAGCCGAAGCCACGGCCGAAGAGCTTCCCGTCGAAGAACTTCCCGTCGAGGAGCTTCCCGCCGAGGAGGCCGCAGCCGATGTCGCTGTCGAGGAGTCGGACGAGACCACCGCAGCGGAAGCCGTGGAGGAGACCGAGTAGCCGACGGTGAACGGCCGCGGAACGGGGCGCGAGCGCCCGATGAATCGGACTGCCGTCGCGTCTGAACGTCATGGAAACACGAGGAGACGGCCCGACTGGGCCGTTGTGGAGGATAGGGTATGAGCATTAGTGCCGCATTGGTGAAAGACCTGCGCGAGAAGTGCGGTGCCGGCATGATGGACTGCAAGCGGGCGCTTGAGGAGACCAATGGCGACCTCGACGAGGCAGTCAAGCTTCTCAGGATGAAGGGCATGGCCGCCGCCGACAAGAAGTCGGCGCGGGCGGCGGAGGAAGGTCTCGTCGAGTCCTACATCCACGGGGGCGGCAAGATCGGCGTGTTGGTGGAGGTCAACTGCGAGACCGACTTCGTGGCACGCAATGAGGAGTTCCGCACCTTCGTGCACGACGTGGCGATGCATATCGCCGCGAGCGGCCCCTCCTATGTGAGCCGCGAGCAGATCCCCGAGGCTATGGTGGCCGCCGAGCTCGAGATCTACACGGCCCAGGCACGCGAGACGGGCAAGCCGGAGACGGTCTTGGCTAAGATCGCCGAAGGCAAGCTGAACAAGTGGTATGAGCAGGTGACCCTACTCGAGCAGCCGTTCGTGAAGGATCCCGACAAGACCATCGACGTCCTTCGCAGGGAGCTCGTCGCGAAGGTCGGCGAGAACATAGAGGTGCGTCGCTTCGCGCGGTTCCGGCTGGGCGAGGATCTCAGCTGAGGAGTCGGGGCGGCGCCTGAGGCGCCGCCCCTTTTTTTTGTATCATGGGCGAGTCAGCGGTGATCGTAAGAGGGGTGAGGAGTGTCCGAGAATGAGGCGGGAGCCGGCAAGGCCGTTTTCAAACGGGTCCTACTCAAACTGAGTGGCGAAGCGCTGGTAGGGGATGCTGTGTACGGGATCGACCCGGAGCGGATGATCGCCGTGGCCGGAGAGATCCGTAGCTGTGTGGAGCTGGGGGTAGAGACCGCCGTGGTCGTGGGGGCGGGCAACATCTTCCGAGGCGTGGCAGGAAGCGCGAAGGGCATGGATCGCACGGCCGCCGACTACATGGGGATGATCGCCACGGTCATCAACGCCATGGCTCTTCAGGATGCCCTCGAGAAGATGGATGTGATGACCAGGGTCCAGTCCGCCATCGAGATGCAAGAGGTCGCGGAACCGTATATCAGGCGGCGGGCGGTGCGTCATCTTGAGAAGGGCCGTGTGGTGATCTTCGCGGCGGGCACCGGCAATCCCTACTTCACCACTGACACGGCCGCCGCACTCCGGGCGCTGGAGATCGGTGCTGAAGCCATCCTGATGGGGAAGAAGAAGTTCGATGGCGTCTACGACGCCGACCCGGAGCTACACCCGGAAGCCGAGCTGATCCCGTTGCTCACTCACAGGGAGGCTCTGGAGCGCGGACTCAAGGTGATGGACTCTACGGCCCTGTCGTTGTGCATGGACAACAACCTGCCGATCTTCGTGTTCAACATGAATACCCCGTCCAATATCAGCCGCGTGCTTCGCGGTGAGCGCGTTGGCACGGTGGTATCATGTGACGTCGGTGCGGCTGCGGGTGCCGCCTCCTGGGGGAGCAGACCCTAGACCACCGGCGGGCACTGCGGTCGGGGAGGAGCGAGGAGCATGATCGACGAATTGCGGGATGACGCGAGGCGTCGCATGGATGGGGCGATCGAGGCCCTGCGTACGGAGTTCGCCGGCGTTCGCACCGGCAGGGCTTCTACGGCGCTGTTGGATCGCATCTATGTCGAGTACTACGGAACGCGCACCCCGCTCAAGCAGCTCGCCAACGTCTCCACGCCTGACCCTCGGCTCATCTCCATCACCGTCTTCGACAAGTCCGCGGTGAACTCGGTGGTTCGAGCCATCCAGGAGTCCGATCTGGGCTTGAATCCGAACGTGGACGGCACGATCGTGCGCTTGAACATCCCCGCGCTCAACGAAGAGCGCAGGAGAGACCTCGTGAAGCTGGTGCGGAGCATGTCGGAGGACGGCCGGGTAGCTGTGCGGAACGTGCGCCGCGACGTCATCCAAGACCTCAAGGAACTGAAGAAGGACGGTGAGATCTCCGAGGACGACGAGCGCAGAGCGGAGGATGAGGTGCAGAAGCTCACCGATGAGCACGTAGAGCGCATCAACGAGCTCCTTCAGCGCAAGGAGGAGGAGATCCTCGAGGTCTGATGGGTATCTTTGCTCGACTCAAGGGTCTTGGCGGGCGCACGCGCCCGCGGGGCCCTTTTTTTCAAGGGGAGGCGCCTTCGCCCGAGAGGGTGCCGCACCACGTGGGCATCATCATGGACGGCAACGGTCGCTGGGCGTCTCGGCGGGGGCTGCCTGCGATGGCGGGGCACAGGGAAGGCGCGCAGGCGCTGAAGCGCACGGTAGAAGCAGCGATCGAGGCGGGCGTGCACCAGCTCACCGTGTACTCCTTCTCTACCGAGAACTGGGGCCGCCCCGCGGACGAGGTGAGCGGACTCATGGACCTCATGGGCGAGATGCTCGAACGTGAGGTGCCCCGACTCCATGAACAAGGCGTACGTATCGCCTTCATAGGTTCGCGCGATGGAGTCGACCCGAAACTCGTACGGCGGTTCGAAGATGCGGAGGCCACCACCGCCGCCAACCGGACTCTCCGACTGTTCGTGGCCTTCAACTACGGCGGGCGCAGGGAGATCGTCGATGCTGTCAAACTGGCGATGCGTGAAGGGCTGACGAGCGAACAGCTCGACGAGGATGCTGTGTCGGCGCGCATGTACGCGCCGGAGATGGGCGAGCCCGATCTGATCATCCGCACTTCGGGCGAGTTGCGCCTGAGCAACTTCCTGCTCTGGGAGTCGGCGTACTCTGAACTCTACTTCAGTCCGCTTCTCTGGCCCGACTTCGACCGGACGGAGTTCGCCCGCGCAATCGAAGACTACGCCGGGCGCGAGCGGCGCTTCGGCGGGCGCCGGACGGAGGATCTTGCTTAGGGCCCGCCTGCTCGTAGCGCTGGTCGGCATCCCCCTTGGCGTCGCTCTCATCGTCGTGGGAGGCGCCGCCTACGCGGTGGCCCTGGGGCTGCTCATGCTTCTGGGGCTTCACGAGTACTACACCCTCGTGAGGCCCTACCGCCCCAATCTTCTCGTGGGCTACGTGGCGGCCATCGGAGTGCTGGTCGCGGCCTACTTCGCTGGCGTCCCTGGTATGGCGGGCGCCATGGCGGCCTCCCTCGTCCTGTTCTTCCTGTGGGGCATGGGAGGCCGGCTCGGCGATCACCTGGTGGGTCGCATGGCGGTGACGGCTTTCGGTCTCGCGTGGGTGGTGATGGGGTTCGGCCACCTGCTCCTGCTCCGCGGTCTCGAGAACGGGATGACACTGACGATCCTCGCCGTCGGGGCGACCTGGACCAACGACACTCTGGCGTACTTCGTGGGACGGTTCTTCGGGCGCCGCAAGATGGCGCGTCGCATCTCGCCGAAGAAGACCGTCGAAGGCGCGATCGGCGGTCTTGTGGGCGCGGTCCTCTTCGCGCTGGCGCTCAAGGCCTACACGCCGTGGCTCCCTGTGCGCGAGGCCGCCATCATGGGAGCGGTCATAGGAGTCACCGGGCAGTGGGGCGATCTCTTCGAGTCCATGGTTAAGCGCGACCTGAGACGCAAGGATTCGGGGCGGCTCCTGCCGGGGCACGGCGGCGTGCTCGACCGCTTCGACAGCCTGCTGTTCGTGGGAGCGGCGACCTACTGGCTCAGCGTCCTCTTGCTTGGCGATCTGGTGCAGGGGGGTGGGG
>DASRMJ010000253.1:0-5474 GCA_035647995.1 Thermoleophilia bacterium
GAATAGATGTACCCCTCACCCCGTGAACGCCTCCCAACGGGCCAGCACGATGGAAGCATGGTGTTGAACAGGGGCGGCCACGGCGTCCGCAGCCCACTTGACGGTTGGTGGGGCTGCCTATACTGTCTGGGTATCCACGAGACGCGGTCTCGCCTCAGCGGGACTCGTGTCTTGCTGGCGGGCGTTTGCGGGTTCGTATCCCATTGCTGCTTTGTTGATACACAGACAGCCGGGCGCTGTGTCGGTGGAGTTATGCAGACTGGATATTGGTTGTTAGGCTGACAGTTCAACAGGAGGCGAAGTGAACAAAAGGCATCGGATCCAATTCCCGGCGGTAGATGTCCGCGAGCTATGTCAAGACGAAGTCTACTTCTACCTCCTCGATGAAGGTTCCAGGGAGAAGATCCGGCTGCACGACTACGATCGCATCTTCTCGATTCCCGGCTTGTATGAGCAAGTCGTCTATGAACGCCTGAGATGCCAATCGCCAGCCACCGTCGCGAAGGTGCTCCGCTACTCGGTCGCACAGTCGTCCCAGCAGCTGAATGAACTGCGCGTACTCGACCTAGGCGCCGGAAATGGAATCGTTGGCGAAGAGTTGAAGAAGCAAGGCGTCTCCAGGCTTGTTGGCGTGGACATCATCCCCGAGGCGCGAGCTGCAACGGACCGCGATCGCCCAGGCATCTACGACGCCTACTACGTCATGGACTTCTGCGATCTCACCGACGATGACCGAGGCGAACTGAACTCGTGGGCATTCGACTGCCTGGTTTCAGTCGCAGCACTCGGATTCAGCGATATTCCAGCCCACGCCTTCTTGGAAGCCTTCAACATGATTTCAAAGGGCGGTTGGATCGCGTTCAACGTCAAGGAGACCCTTTTAGATAACAGCGACGACTCCGGCTTCTCCCGGCTGATTCGGGAATTGATCTTTTCGGAATACCTGGACCTCTATCATCTGCAGCGCTATCGGCATCGCTACTCGATCGAGGGCGAACCGCTCTACTACTTCGCCTTGGGCGGCAAGAAGATCGGAGACGTCACGCCCTCCTTTGCGGATTCGGTAGCGCCGTCAGCCTAACAAGGCGCTGCAGCTGACGTGGCACAGCGCGTTTCGATTGGGGTCTGGTAGTATTCGGGCGTCAACCTTGGGTGCCTCAGCGGCCTCCGGCGGCCTGTGCCACGCAGCTGAGCGCCGGTCCGTTCGATGGGGAACGGGCAGGCAGATCCTCTGGCTGAAGGGATCCAGTGATGCGGGCAGTCGTGTGCACGGGATACGGTCCTTCCGATGTTCTTGAACTCCAGCAGGTAGAGAAGCCTGTTCCAAAGGATCACGAGGTGCTGATCAAGGTGCATGCGACGACGGTGCACCGTGGGGGATTGACGGCCGACGCGGCGCGGGAGCTGTGCGCCCCCGGACTGCGCGCCGCTCTGGAGCGGGCCGGACTGCCTCCCGTCATCCCCGTGGGGGCCTGCGTGGACAATGTACGCACGATGTTCCTCTGGCTGCGGCTGGAGGAAGCGGCCGGCACGTCCCTTGCGGCCCTGCCCCTCTTCTATGTTGGCGCCGAACCGGGAAACGAAAAGGCGCTCGGCATGGGGATGGCCTTTCTCGCGCACGGCGTGAACGTGCTCACGGGGTTCCCGATCCCGGTGCCGGTGCCGTCTGCGGAGCACATCCCGGGAGGCGACACCGACGACATGAGGCGGGTCGCGAACCCGGTCGCCGACTTCTTCGGCCAAGATGCCGCAGGCCTGCTCGGCGCCCGGATTTTCGTGGAGCCGGCGCCTGAGCTCGCGGCCGGGGCCATCCATATGGACTTCAGACGCAAGCGGCGGGCTCTGGGCTGGTAGGGGGCATCACGCCTCCCGCCGAGTGGGCCGAAGCGGCAACGCTGGCCCTCCCGCATCGGCACGGGCCGACACCATCACACTCACGAGTCGGCACTCTGGGCGGCTGCCTCACGAGTGGTCGACCGCCTGTCTCATCTCGCGCAGAAGACGCCCCACGGCACTGACGGCGGTCGAGCCGCGGTTGTCACCCACGCGCGCGAGAAGCGCGCTTCCGACGATGATGCCGTCCGCGACCGCGGCGATCTCCCGGGCTGCCTTCGGCCCGGCTATGCCAAAGCCGACCAGCGCGGGGATGTCACCGTGGCACCGCACGCGGCGCACCATCTCCCTGGCGGTCGCCACTGATGCAGCCTCCCCACCGGTGCCGCCTGCGACCGACACGCAGTAGACGAAACCCCGGGCCCATTCAAGCACCGACGGGTACCCGCGTTCCGGGGTGTTGGGACTGACCAGCGCCACGGTCTCAAGTGCACGTGCGGGAGTCACGGGTGGCGGGGCGCCGGCGTCCAGTTCTCCGGAGTCGACGATCAGGAGCCCGTCAACGCCGCTCTCTTGGGCGTCGATTACCAAGCTCTGTCCGTCAGCTCGAAGGAAGACATCACGATAGCTCATGAGAACCACGGGTACGGTCAGCCCGGCTTCCCGTGCCGCGGCTATGTCTGCGAGGACGGTTCTGCTGCTGTTCCCTCGGGCGAGCGCCTCGCGGGACGCCCGTCGGATCACGGGGCCATCCAAGGCAGGATTGGGACTGGGGACACCGACCTCGATCGCATCCACGCCTGCCCGCTCTGCCTCGAGGAGCACCGCGCGGAAGGTGTCCCGATCAGGGTACCCGCCCAGGAAGAAGGGCACGAAGGATTTCCCGCCCGCAGCGCGCCGGGCGCGAAGCACCGCTTCCAAGCGGCCGACGGCCGCGCCGCCGGACCCTTCGACGCGGACGGACGCCCTGGTCCTGACGATACAACCCCAACTCGACCCACCGTCGACAAGGCCGGGAGAACCCACCCCGGGTGAGACTTCCCCCTCACTGAGTTCGGCTCCACTCTTCTTCGCCCGTTGCACGAAGGAGCGAAGCTTCTCAGGATCCTTGCGTCCCGGCTCGCACTCCGTGCCGGATGCTGTGTCGACCGCCCAGGGTCGGGCTGTCATCACTGCTTCGGCCACATTGTCCGGTCGCAGGCCGCCGCTCAACACGATTCGTCCGAATCGGCGGGCCGAGGCGGCCCAGGACCAGTCGAACGACGCCCCTGTGCCGCCCGTGACCGTCAGCCGGCCCCCATCCGCTGACATTTCCACGTGGGCGGCATCAAGAAGGAAGATTCCTGGTGTCTGGTAGTCAGCCAGGGAGACAAGGTCTTGGGGCCCGAGCAGTCCCACCGCCTTCAGCACGGGGAGAGCCAGTCTCTCCATGTAGGTATTGTCTTCGCTCCCGTGAAGCTGAGCCACATCCAGCCGACAGCTGAGCATGATGTCGCGCACGACGTCGATGGGTTGGTCCTGGAAGACACCCACCGTGGTGACTCCTTCGGGAACGTCCCCGACGATACGCGCGACCGTCGGGGGGTCGGCCCGCCTCCGACTGCAGGGGGCGAAGACGAAACCCAACGCGTCCGCCCCGCACTCGACCGCCCTCAGCGCGTCGTCACGATTGGTGAGGCCGCAGATCTTGACCCTCGTCATGACCGATTTCGATAGGACGGCGACCCTGTCTCAGATATCGACACGGGTGCTTCAAGGATTGGCGCCTCCCCTCGCGCAAGTCGCCTCAGCGCGGCTCCTGGGTCCCGTGCCGTCACCAGGGCCTCTCCCACGAGGAAGGCCCGGGCACCGTGAAGGGCGAGGTCTTCAAGGTCCTCCGCCGTCGCCATGCCGCTCTCGGCCACCGCGTGAATCCGGGTGGGTATGCGGGGCAGAAGGCTTCGGCAGACGTCGAGATCTACGGAAAGCGTGCGGAGGTCCCTGTTGTTGACGCCCACGAGTCGAGCGCCAGCCGCGAGCGCAAGGTCGAGCTCGGGGCCGGTATGCACCTCAACCAGTGGTTCCAAGCCGGCGCACCGGGCAAGCGAGACGAAACGCCCCGTCTCCCGTCCGAGCACCGCGACCATGAGCAACACCAGGTCGGCGCCGGCGGCCCGAGCGCGATTGATCTGCGAAGGGTCCACGACGAAGTCCTTGCACAGGACGGCGATCTCTACCGCCCGACTGACGGCGGCTAGATCCTCGAAACTTCCTCCGAAGTGATCTGGTTCGGTGAGCACCGAGATCGCGCAGGCTCCCGCCCGCTGGTAGGCGAGGGCGAGGGATACGGGGTCGAGTTCGGGGCGCAGGTCGCCCTTCGAAGGGCTGCGGCGTTTGATCTCCGCGATCAGCGCGTGGCCGGTTGCTCCGTGCCCCGGGTGGGCCGTCGCAGCGGGTCTTCGATTCTCGAGCTCGGCGAAGAACCTCTCGGCCCTGCCTTTGACGTGAGGGGTGGACGGCTGCCTCGACAGTGGCCCCGCGGCCTTGTCCAGTTCTATGCGCATGCGCCGGTCTCGGACGATACGTTGCAAGACGCTCATGTCGTCGCCCGCGCCACGTGCGCGCGATTCGTCCTGTGGGCCAAGTGATCGAGCTTCTCCCGGGCCGCGCCCGAGTCGATCGAGAGCGTCGCCAAGCGGGTTCCCGCGCGCAGGTCGCGCGCCTCCCCGGACACGAAGAGAGCGGCGGCCGCGTTCAGCAACACCACATCCCGCCGCGGGCTGCGCTCCCCTGCGAGGATTCGTCGGATGATGTCCGCGTTGACGCGCTCGTCACCGCCTCGGATGGTCTCGAGCGGTGCCCGTTCGAGACCAGCGTCCTCGGGCGCGACCACGTACTCGGTCACCGCTCCGTCGCACACCTCTGCGACAAGTGTGGGGGCAGATATCGTCACTTCGTCAAGCCCGTCAAATCCGTGCACGACCAGGGTCCGGCGTGTTCCCAGACGGAGCAGGGCTTCGGCGAGCAGTCGCACGTGCTCGGGCCGGGAGACCCCGACGACCTGGTGAGCAACGCCGGCGGGGTTCGTCAACGGGCCGAGGAGGTTGAACATCGTGCGGATGCCGATGTCGCGTCGCAGCGGCGCGACGTGGCGCATGGCTGCGTGGACCATCGGCGCGTAGAGGAACCCCACGCCGATCTCTTCGATACAGGCGCGGGTCGTCTCCATGTCAACCTCAATACAGACTCCGAGTGCCTGCAGCACATCGGCGCTCCCGCAATGGCTCGAGACAGCCCGGTTGCCGTGCTTGGCCACGCGAAGGCCCGCTCCCGCGAGCACGAACGCAGCTGCTGTGGAGATGTTGAAGCTGCGAGAGGCGTCGCCTCCTGTGCCGCACGTGTCGACGAGGCCGGCGATGGGTGGGGTAAGCGGGGTGGCGTGACGGCGCATGACGCGGGCCGCTCCCACGAGCTCGTCGGTGGTCTCCCCTTTGAGCCTTAGGGCGGCGAGGAACGCCCCAACCTGTCCGTCGGAAGCCTGCCCACCCATGATGTGCTCCATGGCGTCCATCGTCTCCACCTCACTGAGGTGGGTACCGTCGACCAGCTTGCCGATCAGCGGTTTGAGCATAGTTCCTCCTTGGGGTGCGCCCCTGCCGGGC
>DASRMJ010000254.1:0-2695 GCA_035647995.1 Thermoleophilia bacterium
GCCCATCCCCTTCTCGTTCTCGCCGGCGGGTGATCGGAACGCCGAGGTCATCCGCAGGCTCTCCGAGGGCGACGAGGTTGTCCTGATCGATCGGACGAAGAAACCTGTCGCGCTGCTCAAGGTGCACGACGTGTACGAACTTGACAGGGAGGCGCGAGGTGCCAATCTGTTCGGTACGAGCGACCCGGCGGCGCACCCCGGCGTGGCTGCCATCTTCAGGCGGATGGCGCGATACGCCCTCGCAGGCCCCATCGAACTGATCGAGCGCCCGAGCTGGGGGGCGTTCGAGCGCCACCGCCTCACCCCGAAGGACACCTATGACCTGTTCTACCGGCAGCGGGGATATCAGAAGGTCGCCGGGTTCGTGACGGGAGCCAATCCACCGCATGTCGGGCACGAGCACATGCATCGGGTCGCGCTCGAGTCGGTGGACGCCATCCTGCTTCTTCCGCAGGTGGAGATGGAGCGACCGGAGTACATCCGTCCGTACCATCGGCTCATGGCTTTGGAGGCGCTCACAGACGTCTACTATCCGCCCTACCGCATCGTACTGTCGGCGCTGCGGACGAACTACCTCTTCGCCGGGCCGCGGGAGGCCCTGCTGCACGCTGTGATCATGCGCAACTATGGGTGCACCCACGCACTGATAGGCCGCGACCACGCGGGCGTTGGTGACATGTATGACCTCTATGCCGGTCAGCGGGTGTTCGGCCAATACAGCCCGGCAGACCTCGGCATCGAACCTATCTTCTTCTCGGAGATCTTCTACTGCACCCGATGCCGAGCCTCGGCGACGGAACGCACCTGTCCGCACGACACGCGCTATCGGCTGCAGATCTCGGGCACCGGCATCCGCGAGATCCTGAGGAGGGGCTATCTGCCACCCAAGGAGATCTGCCGGCCCGAGGTGGCGCACATCGCCATCCAGGGCGTGGAGCCGCCCACCACCGACGAGCACGGCCAGAGCGTCTATCCGGTCGGCCAGACCATCCACTCGTTGTTCCCCTTCTACGAGGTCGCCACCCGACTCGGGGGCTACCTGAGGCCGCGTGCCGTCCCCACAGAGACGCTCGGAGACAGGGACCTGGAGGCCGCACTACTGGACGTGCGTGCTCACGCCGACGGCATCTACGCCGACGTGTTCCAGGAAGTGGCCGCCGCCGCCGAGGTCGAGCGCTCGCTCGCCGAGCGCTGGCGGGTGGAAGCGCAGGAGATCCTGGTGGACCATCAGTCCGAGGTGGTCTCACGGTTCCGTGAGCAGATGCAGGGTGCGAAGGAGGGCATCGACCAACTCACCGGATCGACCTCGTCGGAGGTGGCGGACGATCTGCAGGCGGCTCGCCAGATCCTCTCCGAGCACCCGCGTCCTCTGCACCCGGAGCAGGCCCGGCACCGGGTGTTGCCGCGCGAGCGGCAGCCGGAAGGATCCGGCGTGGTCAAGGCCACCTCCGACGATGTGGAGGCGGCCTCAGAATGAAAGACATCCGGGCCTTCGACTTCACCACGGCCGAATACCCCAGGGTCGGCTACGACGACAACGTGCTCGATGCCCTCGGATACATGAACGCCGGCCAGCGCGACTATGCGATGGTGGTGGAGGACGGGGACATCGTCGGCGTACTGGAGCAGGCGGAAGTGGTCTTCGCCTACGGGCGGGGGGAACTCTCGGCCGAAACCAGGGTGGCGCAGATCGCCCGCGATCTGCCCTGGATCGACGCGGGCGCCACCTTCGACGATGTGGTGCAGTTCATGGCGGCCCTCGACATCTTCCAGGTCTGTATCGAGAACACGGTGCTCGACGATTTCATGCTACTGCGGGCCATCTGGACTGAACGGCTGGCCATGGCTCGTGAGTTCCGCGAATACGAAGCTCCCGAGGCGGAGTGATGGCTGCGTCGACGGTCGGAGACGTCTGCACCACGAGCTTCACCACCGTGCCGCGCCGCCGGCGGGTGGTCGAGGTGGCGCGCATGATCGCCGGTCGCTGGCTCTCGTGCGTGATCGTGGTGGAGGGCGGCCGCCCGGTGGGCATCGTGACGAAACACACGTTGGTGCGTGACGTCCTTGCCGCCGGTTACACAGGCATGGAGATGACGGCGGGGGACATCATGCGCTCGCCCATAGTGTCGGTGGATGCCGGGGCCAGTCCGGAGGACGCCGCCCGGCTCATGGCGGCCACATCCATCCGCTATCTGGCGGTGACGAGGGACGGTCTACTGGTGGGGCTGCTCTCGCACTACCACCTGGCCCGACTGCTGCCCGATCTCATCGGGCGGGCGGGGCCTGCGACCGTGCCTCCCGGTGGAGCGGACCCACAGCCTTCCTGAACCATTCGACGCTCCTGCGCAGGGCCTCGCCGGGGCCGGCGGGGTCCTGCTCGAAAGACTGAGGGCGCACTTCCAAGGTCACGAGGCCGTCATAGCCCGTCGACTTCACTCGGCGCAGGAATCCGCCCAGATCGAGGTCGCCGTCGTGTAGCGGCGTGTGCTCCTCGAAGTCCCTGCTGCGGAAGTTCGAGAGATGGATCGTGCGTACGCGCTCCCTGAACTGCGCGAAGCAGCCGCCGAGGCTCTCGCCGGTCGTCCCGAAGTGGGTGGTGTCGAAGGTCATGAACAGGTTGTGCCGTTCGAGGAGCTCCCACAGCTCGTCACGGTTCTGGTAACGGAAGGGCGAGGTGGCGAAAGGCACTCTGAAG
>DASRMJ010000255.1:0-2527 GCA_035647995.1 Thermoleophilia bacterium
TGCCTGGATCGTGGGCGGAGCGACGTTCGCGGGTGGGCGCCATCGCCGCGGAAAGCCCGGCTGTGAGTCCGAGTCGATCTCCCAGCTCGACCAGCAGGCGAGCCCCGGCATGAGAGACGATCCCTTCGGCGTCCGCCCTGACTTCTACGGTTTGGCGCGTCGGGTGAGTGGCCGAGGGCATCGCAGCCCTCGGCTCTCGCAGAACCGGACGTGACAGTCTCCCGTCATACGGCTCCCGCCTTCCGGCCGCTGGTCTGGGTCAACCTCCAATGGGCGAAAAGCTCCGGCTCGCGCGCGCACACGTCCGCCAGGAACTTCCACGCTCGTTTGTGGTGACCTCGAAGTCGCTTGTACTTCTGCATTGCCCAGCGCACCAGGTACTTGTCGATGCACTGGAGGGACTCGATCAACCTGGTCGGGTAGAACCGCCCGTAGTAGTTGATCCAGCCTCGCACAACGGCGTTACACGCTCGTGCGATCTTTGTCAGGGGTGTCCCACTCCATAGATGAAGCCTCCATCTGCGGATTGTTCGGCGTATCTGCTTGGCGGCTTCGTCGCTGACCGCCGGGAGGAAGCTGCAAAACAGCTCGCCCTTCCGGTTTTTGGCCTTGCGGGGACGAAACGTGTACCCGAGGAAGTCAAAGGGCTCGTGCTCGTGAGAGCCGCTGCGGTTTGAGTCCTTGCAGTAGACGATGTGCGTCTTGTCCTGGTTTAGCTCCAGGAGGCAAGCCGCCATCCGCTTCTCGATCTCGCCGAGCACGAACCGCGCCTGGCGCTCACTTTGGCAATGCACGACAACGTCGTCTGCGTAGCGCTCGAAGGGGACGGCCGGGAACTCCCTGGCCATCCATGAATCAAACGCGTAGTGCAGGTAGAGGTTGGCGAGCAGCGGGGAGATCGCGGACCCTTGCGGGGTGCCGCGATCACGCGCTTCGGGGTTGCCGTCCCCTTCGTCAAGCGGGGCCTTCAGCCAGCGCTCGACGTAGAGGAGGACCCACCGCTCCTTGGTGTGGGCGGCTACCGCTTTCAGTATGAGGTCGTGGTCGACGGAGTCGAAGAAGGAACGGTAATCCATGTCGATCACCCAGTCCGACTTCCAACACCGTTCTCGACACACCCCAACCGCGTCAAGGGCCGAGCGATCCGGTCGGTAGCCGTAGGAGTCTGAGTGGAATATCGGCTCCACCTGCGGCTCCAGGTACAGCTTGGCGACCGTCTGCGCGACCCTGTCTGCGACTGTAGGCACACCGAGGGTTCTGACCCCTCGCCCATCCTTCTTCGGTATCTGCACCGCCTTCACCGGCGGCGGCATGTAGGTACCTGAGGACATTCGGTTCCAGAGCTTGTAGAGGTTCCCTTGCAGATCCCTCCCGAACTCGGCAACCGACTCCTCATCGACGCCCGGAGCGCCCCGGTTGGCCTTGACTTGCTTCCAAGCCTCCCAGACCACCCTCTTGTCAATGCTGAACGACTTCTGGACCTTCGACTTTGGCTCGGTCATCGGCTCCTCCCACAAACTTCGTGGTTGACCGTCAACGTCGCCTGGATGGCCCGCCCGCTTCGCTCCAACCCGATTACCGGGCCTTCGTCGCTACTACCAGGCGGTCCGCCCCTGTGCCTCGCTTCAGGATTGGGCCCCTCGCGGTCTCTTCCGCTTGGGGCCTTCCCTGGGAGGGCCGGCCGGAGGTCTGGTGACCATGAGCCGATCTCCCGCGAGACGACAGGTTCCCATGTTCCGCACAAGAGCCTGACCCGCGCTCGCGCCACCTCCATGCCGGACACCGCCTGGGCAGTAGGCAGGTGCCCCCCAGGCTCATCCCAGGCCCCACAAAATGACCTGGTTTCGATGTCGTCTGATGAATTTCGACACGTCTGCGGTGGTTCGCTTTCGCTCGCCTTCATCGGGTCATACCTGACGTGCTCGACGGCACGCCTTTTCCCGCAACGCTCAGCACGAACGGCTCTTGACCGACGCACCTTGCGGTGGTTTGTGGCCTCCTCCTGCAAGGCGACCACGGAGGGGCTGCCTCCATCTCCTTTGCAGCGCCGCGTCAGGAGCGCGCCGAGCCCTTCCTGCGGTGCTTGGGCTTGGCCCTCTTCCTGTTGCGTTCATGGCGCACTTTGTGTCTTCACCTTCCGGGTGTCCTCCTGGGTCTTGGGGAATGGGTCGGCAAACCGCATTCTCAAGACCCAAGAGGACGTTCCCGGGCGGTTTCCTCAGGTGCTTACTGCCGAATCCGGGTTAGCAACGTGCTCGCCACGATCGAGCGAGGGGACTGGCTGCGCCTCGAGCGCCTGCTCGCCCCAGACGTCCACTGGACGACTGCGCTGGAGGAGCATCTGCACGGTCCCGCGGAGGTGATCGCCCTCCTCTCGACCGACCCTCCCCCAGCCCCTCCGGCCTTCCACGATTTGCACGACGGCCTGATCGTCCGCTGGATCGACACCCCCGGCTGACGCTGCAGGCGCGTTTACGCCCGGCGTTTTCCACTTGCTAAAGCGGTTCCGCGGAACCGTGCCACCCTC